>JBPCJY010000063.1:0-5218 GCA_051004815.1 Ktedonobacteraceae bacterium | reverse complement strand
CGTGTTGTGGGGGGGCGTGGTGGTCGGGTGTGTGACGGGGTTTCTTTTCGCTTTTGGTTTGTTTTGTTGCTCCGGTTGCCCCCCCCCCCCCCCCCCCCCCCCCCCCCCCCCCCCCCCCCACATCCACATTTCTATCTACCCCTTCTACATGTTCTATGATACACTATGAGCAACGAGCTTGTAGAAAGGTTGAGATTTGGGTTATGACTGATCAATTAGATAGTATGGGCCAGAAAGCTATTGAATATCTTGGAGCGAAACACGCGGCACGAGAACGCGCTTTGCCTAAGTCGCGTACCGCTATTCGTTATTGTGCGAACAGCATTCGTGCCACGCATCGACAGGAGTTCGCGAACGCGGAAGAACTGCTGACCCAGGCCTCTACCCTGGTCGCGGAGATGGCGCATGACCTGCAAGACCAACCGGATATTTTCTACGCGGGATTTGTCCAGGATGCGCAAAAAGAGTATGCTGAGGCGGCGACCTTCATGGCCATCACGCAAAACCGCCCTCTACCAGAGGCGGAGGAATTAGGTATCGGCTGGGCACCTTACCTCAATGGGCTAGGTGAAATGGTGGGTGAACTGCGGCGTTATGTACTAGATCAACTGCGCCGTGGCAATATTAAGCAGGGCGAAATCTTCCTGCGTCACATGGACGATGTCTATGCGCTCTTGACCACGGTCGATTTTCCTGATGCGATCACGCTCGGTCTGCGCCGCACCACGGATAGCACGCGTGGCATCCTGGAAAAAACCAGGGGAGATCTGACTGTCGCTGCTTCCCAAGCCCAATTGGAGCAACGAATGTTGGCCCTGCAACAAGAGTTGCAAAAGAGGTAATAGACTTATTTATTGACACTATCATCGTACAACACTCTCTGCCTGAGGAAGGGTACTCTATATGCAAAGCAACGATTCTGCTTCAGAAGATAACGATCCTACCATTACTGTTTCACCAAAAAAGGGGAAATCACCATCGTTCTCGCATATCGTCACGGCAGATTCTGTGCAGGCAGAAGAGGTACCGACCATCCCATTGAGTTCACTGCAAACGCTGAGTACGCTGCAACCGGAAGTCGCCGTGCGCTCCATCGCTGCCACACGCTCGGTGCGCTTTCCTGCTCCATTGGTGGTGCAGCCGACGGAATATCGCCGTAGCCTTGGTGAATGGTGGCAGGTTTGGTGGGATGGGATACGCCCTGCCTATGTGGGTCTCGCGCTTATGCCGGTATTACTGGGGAGCGTGTTGGCCTGGACACATAGCCTCTCAATAAAAACGCCCTATGGGCAATTTCGTCTCTTACACTTTGTTGCTACCCTGGTAGCGGTCGTGGCTTTGCAAATTGGTGCCAACCTCGTCAATGATTATTATGACTATATCAAGGGTGTTGATACCAGCAATCCACTTGGCCCTGGCGCACTTATTCAGCAAGGATTGATTAAGCCGATCAATATCTTGAACCTTGGCCTCGTGCTATTGGCCCTGGGTGCTGTCGTGGGAGCTGTGGTAGCGATAACCGGCGGTTTCTATGTTTTCCTTTTTGGCATCCTTGGCTTGCTCTGCGCGTATTTTTTCAGTGCAACCTCACGTTCTCTCTCCTCACTGATGCTTGGTGAGCTTGTCAGTTTATGTATCTATGGTCCATTCTTGACTTTGGGGGCATATTTAGTGCAAACTGGCGGGATTATCAACCGCGCTGTGCTGCTCAATGTGCTGCTCTATAGCTTGCCACTCGGCCTATTAGCGGCGGCGGTCGTGCATGTGAACAATATGCGTGATGTTGAGAGTGATGCTCAGGCGAATAAGCGCACGCTGGCCTCCCTGTTGGGACTGCGCTTGAATCGGGTCTTGTACATACTGCTGCTGTTTGGTGCCTATGCTATTAGCGCGGGCCTCGGCATTCCTCATGGTGCGCCTCATTTGATCTTGATTACGTTCTGGACACTTCCCCTTGTTGTTGTCGCCTTAACGGGTGTGTTACGAGCAGATATGTCCGCTAGTTTGCATGTCGCGATGTGCGAGACGCTCAAAATTCAGCGCTACTATGCCCTCTTATTGGTCATAGCCCTGCTCGCCACAGGTCTGCTCACGATGTTACCGCATCTGCCAGGGCATTTATTGCCATTTTAGGGGGGTTTGGGATACAGAATGTGGCTCTCCATCCTTCTGTATGTTGCTGGCGAATTCGGTTTTCGTAAGGATGGTCTCTCTTTTTTAGCGCGAAAGCAGGATAATACCCCCCATTGGAAGAGGGGAAGAACCTGTTTTAGGGCTCTCTTTCCCCACATTTTGAATTTGTCAGCAGTATCCGCAAGGATGCAGACCCCAGAATGTGTTCCCATTTACAATCCTTGCCCACTATGTTACACTGCGATAGAGGTTTTCTGAGCGAGAAAGTGATGCAAACCACTGATTCATCTGCCTGATTGTTCAACAAGGAGAGCGTTTTATGGCTGGCTGGGAAGATGAACTGGCTGTCTTACTACGTGAGTTAGGGGTAGCGCAAGAAGAACCCATGACCCATCGTAGGCCGACACAAGCAAGTGAGGCTGGTTTCTCACAAGAAAGATTTTCTTTACCACGCGGGGATGAGGTCAAGCGAAAAGTGCAATCTGGTGATGCTTTCTTCTGGGGGCGTGCAGGCGATAGCGAGGCGGATGATGATGCCTGGATGAGTGACCTGCGAATGATGCGGCGCGAAGTCAATTCTATCGTGTCGCAGGTGGTTCATCTCATGCAACATGGCGATCTCGATCCAGACCTGAAAGAAGATGTCCTGGTGGTGTTACGAGCTTTGCGCCGCAGGGCTTCGGTGACGCAGCAAGCGGCTGGCAGCGATACCGCTTACCTGGAATTCGCGGCTGCTATGCTCCACTTCTGTCGTCTCGTGTTACGCCTGAGCGAGGTCACTCCCGAAGATTTATAATCTGACCAACATTATTTTTTCTTGACATACGGTAACATAAGCTGACATACTGTAACGTGGGCCGGGAGGTATGTTAGTTGAAGGGGCGCGCATTGTCGCGCCCATTTCGTTGTGATGCCCTCTATTTTGGTACTATCACAGTTGGTGCCTTTACAGCTACAGCAGTGAAATTGCGTTAGTTGGATAGAGTATATTGAGTATACAGAGGAGGTCGTAGAGTGAACACAAAGCAGAAAGATATTGTGCAACAAGGAAGCCGCTGGCTACGTGTAGGTGTACTCACCCTCACCACCGTAGGCCCAATGGTTAATACATTCATCGCACGAATGCGTCAGCAAGCAGCCGCCACGCAGAAGGCTGCGTATAACCAGGAAGAACAGCGGTTGGAAGCTGAACAGAGAAGCGGACAGAGTGGACTGACACCTCTAAGCCGCCAACTTGTGGCCGAGCAAGCACGCCAATTGCAAATGCAGGCTCGCCATTGGCAAATGCAGGCAAAGCACCTGCGCAAAGCCTTGCGTCACGAGTCTAAACAACGTCGCCGCTTAAACAAAATGGTGCAGCAACTACAGAAGGCAGGCGTTGATTGGGGCCAGGAAATGCTGAAACGCAGCGAAGGTCTGACCGGAGACCTTGTTGCGCAGGGCAGCAAGCTTTCCCAGGATTGGCTTGAGCGCGGCGGTGAACTGAGCCAGGATTTAGTCAAACGAGGTGGCAAGTTGACGCGTGATCTAACGGAGCGTGGCAGTGAACTGAGCCAGGACCTTGTGAAACGTGGCGGCAAATTGTCTCACGACCTGGCTGATCGTGGGAGCGAGTTGAGCCAGGATTTAGTCAAGCGCGGCAGCAACCTGTTGCAGCCAGCACGCCAGCGCAAGAGTACGTTCTGGACTGTTTTTGGCTTTAGCCTTGGCGTGGTGGTGGCTGCCGCCGTCACCTACCTGTTTGTGCGCAAACGGATAGTGCAACAGCTTCCAAGGCAGGAACAACAGATCGAGTTGCCGCCACGAGAGCACGACTGGAATGGCACCCATAAGAGTCAGCCAGCCGGTGAGATTCGCCATATTGATAGTGAGGGTGTTACCGTGGCAACTTTACAGGTTGTCGGTACACAGCAACAAGTCGCGGTTCCCGCCGATGCGGCATTTGTGGGTGTGGTTGCATCGAAAACCTACTATCCGTTAGAGACGCCTGTTGATAGCAAAGATGTGATCTACTTTTCTTCGGAGGAGGAAGCACAGGCGGAAGGATTTACCGCAGCGGCAGAATAGGTATCCGCTATAGTCAACAGCACATAAATGATCGGCACACCAATTGGCGTGCCGATCATTTATGTGCTGTTGACTAGTGTTTTCTGTATTGTTCGGGGACTTGCCCCTCGGCGAAACCTTCGTTCACAATGCCGCGTTTGACGAGATATTGCATGAATTCTAACTGTTGCTCAGGTGTGGGTGTTGGCGGTGGGGCATCAGAAAATACAGGCTTACTCTTGCTAACAGGGTTCTCTTGCGAGGTTACGGTGGTAGTTTCAGTTGGCGGTGTAAGGTTGTGTATCGGCGTCGCGGGTGAGGGGGGCGACAGCGGTTCTGCTTTCTCGCTTGGGGGTGGAGCTGATTGCATGACACGCTCTGGCCATTCGTCGATGGTGGAGCAGCTTGTCTCGCCTTGTCCCATGATCTGCTGGGCAATACCAGGTTGAGGCATAATTGCTTCACTGCTTGCTCTTGAGGCTGTCTCTTGTGTCATGCCTTTGTTCAAAGGACTGAGCACTTGAGCATAGGCAGCTTCAACGGGGGGTTTACCGGAAAACCATCCGGCTATTTTTTGCAGCCAGCGTTTAAGCGCTTGCGTGATCATTGTTACATTGCCCTTTTTAGTAGAGACGATAGTATCCCAGGAACACTCGTTCGCATCTAAGACAAACACCTCTCAAAAGGTGTCCCTACACTGCAATCACGCACTCTGTAGACGACAATCACTTGATCAGGTACCAAGCAGAATAGGTACCAATGATGAATATAGACATATAGTAGCACATAGATAGGAAGTCGTCAAACGCTCTTGCAATTTCATAGATGACGTGCCATAATCATGGCAGAAATGTCAGAGGTGCAGGAATGTAATCTCTTTCCTATTCTTCGCGGTACAGTTAAAGGCAAAGGTCAAAGAGTGATTTCCTTGTACCTTTTGCCTTTTTCATTAAGGCAAGGTTCAAATGGACTTGACAGTTCCTCAGCAACAGAAAGGTCCGGTGCTGTCATGCTGAGCGCAGCGAAGCATCTGTCTCGC
>JBPCJY010000062.1:0-27383 GCA_051004815.1 Ktedonobacteraceae bacterium | reverse complement strand
ATACACAATGGACCCGTCACTGCGTGACGTGGCCTCAGAGGCCGCGCCGTGTATAGTAGGGACGACCCTTGCGGTCGCCCTGGTAGCAATTCACAAGCCCTGCACTTCAATAAATTTAACCTTATTTTATAACTTCGCTTCCGCCGCTGGATTAAAGCGGTAGAGACGGGCAGGGCGGTGCATCCCTTCCATCTTTTTCGCACCGGTATCTTCCAGGATGCCCGTTGAGAGGATTTTCTTGCGGAAGTTGCGCTTATCCACCTTCCGGTGCAGGATAATCTCATACACGCGTTGCAGTTCGCGCAGCGTAAACTGCTCTGGCAACAAGCTAAAGGCGATGGTAGTGTAGTCTAACTTCCCACGCAACCGCTCAAGGGCATATTGCAGTATCTTCTCATGATCAAAAGCCAGCGATGGCAACGCATAGACCGAGAACCAGCCGACATCAGCCGCGTCGTCCGCCGCCTTCACCTGTAACCGCTCCGAGTCAAGTAGCGCGAAATATACCACTGTAATCACCCGCGTGCGCGGATCACGCCCTGGATCACCAAAGGTATAGAGCTGCTCCAGGTAAACGTCCTGTACACCTGTTTCTTCCTGTAACTCGCGCTTCGCCGCCGTCTCCAACGACTCATCAATATTCACAAAGCCACCCGGAATCGCCCACATTCCTTCATACGGCCAGGAACGCCGCTTGATGAGCAACACCTGCAAATCTCGTTGGCGCAAACTCATCATCACCACGTCTACCGTGACCGATGGCCGCTCATATTTGCTCGCGTCGTAACCGTGCGCCTTTGCCTCTTCCGTCTCTTCCATATTGGTGCTATCAGTCTCTTTCCTAAATTTTTACACTGCCAAATAGGAGGTCTTAGCTATTGCCACCGTGATGCAATCATTTTACACTATACCGATGAAGTGAATATAGGCTACATCCCACCTCCCATAGAAACACGTTGACTTAGTGTATCTTTGACACTAATATTAACGTATAGAATGAGGGATGTCAAGTAGGAATTTTAGAAGGCTCTCCTCGACAAAGCCCAACGGTTGTGATACACTTGTCCTACTACATGAAAACGCGGGGGAAAGTAATGAATGTCCAAACTTTGGGATGACATGCTCAAACGCATGTTTACCGCCAATCCACAACACTTTCTGAACTGGCTGGTCCCTAACGCGGTCTTGCTGCACGAACTCTCATCCGAATTAAAAACGCCGTCACTCTCTGACTTGAAAGCGCAGCAACCACAGGAGACGCGAGACCTCACTGCCGACATTTTGTATGTTATACTATGGTATGGTGTGAAGACGATCTTGCACCTTGAGTTTCAACGGCGCGGCGACAAGCAGATGGGCAAGCGGTTGTGGCAATACAATAGCACGACCACCATCAATAAGGGCTTACCGGTCTCTTCTATCGTCATCTACTTACGCAAGGATCGCAAGATTGAAGAGCCGCCCTATATTGAGAAGTTGCCCAATGGACGACCCAATCATATCTTCTTGTATGAGGCGGTCAAGCTCTGGGAGTTACCCGCTGCGGTGTTCTTGCAACCAGACATGGAGGGTCTCTTACCACTGGTGACGCTGACCTTTGATGGCAAGCAGCGCGAGGTGGTCGATGAGATGATTACGCGGCTGGTGGCCAGTCACAACCACAACCTGTTGTCGATGGCATACAACTTCGCGGCACTGGTATTCGATAAACCAGTGGAGCACGAATGGCTGATTGAGAGGTTCGAGATGTACAAGAAAGACTTGGAAGAATCCTGGGTATATCAAAGGATACTGAAAGAAGGGCTTGAAAAAGGGATCGAGGAAGGGCGCGAGGGGCAACGTGAGGTTCTTCGTGAGACGCTTGTTGGATTCCTCAATGCTCGTTATCCGATGCTGGTTGATTTGGCACGCGAACAGATCAGCGGCATCACTGAAATCAAGCGGTTACAGGAGATCTTGAATAGGGTCTTCTACTTGCAGACGGCAGGCGAGATCGAAGAGTACTTGCTGTCACTACATGATGATGCCACAAAAAACTGAGAGAGTACCAGGGCGACCGCAAGGGTCGCCCCTACTATACACAACACGCAATTCAAGTAGAACAGGCATCATCGTATAGCCCTGGGAGCCAACGATGCATCGTCGACCATCATTCACAGACCTTGATGGATCACGCAAAAATGCTTTAACTTCCCCCTGCATGTGTGCTATACTTTTTTTGCCACAGAAGGCAAACATTCGTTCATATCATATGCAGGGGGAGAGATTCGTATCATGGCAGATGCAGAGGTAGAGCTACGGCAGATTGGTCCATATGCCATCACGCGCAAACTGACAACAGGTTCTACCAGTGACCTCTATTTGGGCAAACAGCGTAAAAAAGATATTGTCATCGAAGTATTTCATACATTTATCACTACACTGGCGGCAAAAGAAGCCTTTCTGGCGCGGATTAAACAACTCAAGAAGCTCAAACATCGCAATATTGCCGAGGTGCTAGATGGTGGCTTTAGCGACCTGGGCAATGGCTCCGACGAGTATGGCTATCTGGTGATGCAAAGCATAGAGGGGGAGACTACCCAGCAACGCTTCGCCCCCAACCAACGTTATACTGTTGCCGAGGTCAAACCGTTCATCTCTACCATCGCCAGTGCCTTACATTATGCACACGTCTCCGCCATTATCCACGGGAATCTCCATCCTGGCAACATCCTCATTGACTCGCGTAATGATATTTTGTTAACACATTTCTCCCTTGACCCTCCGCAAAGCTTGTTGCCATTTGCGCAAGAACAGGCAGCCATGCCTTACATGGCACCAGAACAGTTACGTGGCACTCCCAGCACTGACAGTGACCAGTATGCGCTAGCCGTGATGGCCTACGAATGGCTCTGTGGAAGACGTCCCTATGTGGCAAGCACGAAAGAGGAACTCCTCTACCAGCAAGAGCATGAGCTTATGCCGGCCCCGCGTAGCCTCAATGAGGCATTATCAGCCACTGTCGAGCGCGTACTGCTCCAGGCGCTCGCCTATACCGCAACGGAACGTTTTCAGCATTGCCAGGAATTCGCCGATAACTATCTCCACGCCATCATGGGTTTGCCGCTCAAAACCGCGCCGCGCCGAGCAGCTCCCATCTATGGAGTAACAGCTATCATCAATAATGGAGCGACCCAACTGGACAGTGCCAATAAAGCCACAAATACGCTTCCCCTTGACCACATTGAGCCTAAAGACATCAGTAGTAAACAAACGGCACCAATTATTGCCGAAAGTTCTTCATCCAAAACCAATGGTCGTAACAAATCTAAGCTGCCACAGGACGCATATGATGTAAAAGATGCATTAATCGAGTTGCGACCATCCGTGAAGCGCGAGAACGAGCGTGAGAACGAGCGACAAGATGATATCGCTCCCACCTATAATGATGAGGCCCGTCTGCACAATCATGTCACTGCCGACCTGTGCCAGGGAGGTATTCTCTCCCAAAGCCTACCGGGCTATGAAGAACGACCGGCACAGATCGAGATGGCAACAGTGGTTGCTCGCTCACTCACACAAAATATACCTGCCATCATCGAAGCTGGGACGGGAACCGGAAAAGCACTTGACGTAGAAACACCAATCGCAACATCAACAGGCTGGAAGCGCATGGGTGATCTCATTGTAGGCGACTTCGTATTTGATGAGAAGGGAAACCCAACCCGCGTAACGGCAGTATTTGATGTGATGTACGACCATAAATGTTATGAAGTTGTGTTTTCCGATGGCTCATCACTCATTGCTGATGCCGAGCATGAGTGGGTTTCCTATACAGCAGCAGACCGCAAGTGGATCAATACTCCAAAGACTGCTACCTACACAGCAAAAAATTTCATTACTTCGAATCAGCTTGCCATGCTTGACGAACTTATTGCTTACTCTCAAAATGAAAGCGATATTCTTTCGATAGATGAGGCAACAGTACTCATTGGAGGCCATCACTGGAGCGTATACCAAGCTGCACACAAGATAGCACCCGTTAACACAAACAAACAGCCCGCACGCTATCCACGTTCAGCACTTCTTATGCATGTGAGAGATCGCATGGCGAAAGACCTCCTTGAACAACGCAGAGATGGGCGGTCATATACTCTTATCACTACAGAGAAGATGGCAGACACATTAACAGTAAGTGCAACGTCGCGAGCAAATCACGCCATCAAGGTCGCAGGCCCTCTCACGCTTCCCAGTGCCGATTTACCTATCGCACCTTATTTTCTCGGCGTCTGGCTCGGTGATGGAAGTAGCCGCAGCAGCCAGATCACTACTGCTGATCCTGACCTCATCACTGAGATAGAGAAAGATGGTTACACAGTCCGTTCCTTGAAGCGTCCATACCTATACGCGGTTGATGATGAAAGCGGTAAGGCTACAAATCGATGGCAGCCTGGTATGACTGGTCGCCTACGTACGCTTGGTCTCTGGCTTAACAAGCACATTCCCACGATATACCTACGTTCGTCCGAACAGCAACGGCGAGACCTCCTGGCAGGTCTCCTCGATACAGATGGAACTGTCAGCCATACAGGTGCTGTTGAGTTTACCACGACAAGTCCACAGCTCGCGTATGATACACATGAACTAGCGTGTTCACTAGGCTTACGGCCTACACTTCGTTGCGGGCGTGCTCGGCTTAACGGAAAAGATTGCGGGCCAAAGTGGACACTTGCGTTCACAACAAAGACACAGGTTTTTCGGCTCCCGCGCAAGGTTAATACCCATAAGGAAAGGCTACGCAATTATAGCCCTGAGCGCAATCGATTTCGCTATGTTGTCGCAATTCGAGAGGTACCTTCACGTCCGGTACGGTGCATTCAGGTTGATGCTCAAAGCCATCTCTATCTCGCTGGTAAATCTATGATTCCAACCCATAATAGTCTCGCCTACCTCGTACCCATCGTGCGCTCCGGCAAGGTCGCCATTATTAGCACCGCCAATAAAGCTTTGCAAGAGCAACTCTTTTACAAGGATATCCCCTTTGTGCAGCAGCATATCAAGCCTTTTGATGCGGCTCTGGTGAAAGGCGTCGGCAACTATCTCTGCCTCGACCGCATGGAGAGCGAGCGCAACGGCATGCAGTACTATGCCAAGAACCGCGAGTTTACGCGGCTGGTGGATATCACCAACGATCCCGATGCCGCCTTTAATGGAGATTTTGAAACGCTCGATTTCCCACTCTCTACTGAAATTCGCAGCAAGGTCTGCACCGACAGCGACCAGTGCGCCTGGAGTAAATGCAGCTTTTTCTCGGATTGTTATGTACGCAAGATGCGAGCCAAAGCCGAGCGGGCGCAGGTCATCGTCGTCAACCATACGCTCCTATTGTTGGACGCCGCTATGGACGGCTACTTGTTGCCGGAACGCGACATCATTGTCCTTGACGAGGCCCATCACTTGGAGGAGGAGGCCACGCGTTCCTTCACTATCACCATCAGTTCCAATTCGGTGGTGATGCTGCTGGCCCAACGTATGCTCAAAGACCATAGCCAGTTGAGCCTGCAAGATAACGCGAATCGAGAACTGATGCATGCCTGGGAACGCCTTCGACTGGTGGCCGATCCTGGCTACAAAGGTCGCGCCAACCTGCAAGCACCGTTTGAGGAAGGTCTAAAACTCGCCACAGCCATTGCCGATCTGGCCGATTCGTTACGCAAACAACGTCCGAAAAACATGCCGGAGAAAGATGAGCAACTCTTCGACAAGCTGCTGAAACGCACACAGAATCTGGCTCAGAACATCCGCACCGTCTTCGCCGTCGATCAACCCGACAAGTTTGTGTATTATGTCGAGCGCGTGGGCGCGGCGGGACAGCGTGGTGGCCCTCAGCTTCAGGTATCAGCCGCGCCGCTGGATGTTACGGAATGGCTCAAGGAGCGTCTCTTCGATAAGTGCAACGTGATCTGCACCTCGGCTACACTGGCAACTGTTGGCCCTAATCCTGTCAGGCCAGAGGAGAAAGGCCCCAATTTTGCCTACTATCGCCGCCGCATCGGTTTAAATGACAACGAACGTTACAAAGTGCTCGAAAGCATCCTGCCGCTCAGCTTCGACTACGAAAGCAATGCGCTGCTCTATCTCCCACGCGACGTGCCAGCACCCGTCTATGGCGCAGGTTCCGATGACTATACGAAAGCCATTGCACGAGAGATGTACCGTCTGGTCAAGTTCTCGCATGGCCGGGCCTTCCTGCTCTTTTCCAGCAAACGTATGCTCGATCAGGCGTATGACTTGATGTCCCCATTCCTGGATTATCCTCTGCTCCGTCAAGGCGACATGTCCCGTATCGAGTTGACACGCCGCTTCCGCGAGGAGCAAGGAGCCATCCTCTTTGGCTTGAAGAGCTTTTGGGAAGGGGTCGATATCGCGGGCGAGGCTCTGTCGTTGGTCGTCATCGATAAACTTCCCTTTGATCCGCCCGACGATCCTGTTCACGAGGCACGCGTGGCTCAGATGAAAGCGGCGGGCGAGAACTGGTTTGGCATCTATGTCCTTCCCCAGGCGGTGCTACGTCTCAAGCAGGGGCTGGGTCGCCTGTTGCGTAGTCGCGAAGATCGCGGCGTGATGGCTATTCTCGACAGTCGCCTCTACAGCAAGGGCTACGGGAAGCTTGTGCTGGATGCCCTGCCACCAGCCCACCGCACCTCCAACATCAAAGAAGTTGACCGTTTCTTCAATGAAGAAAGGTGACTGGAGTGTGGATGGAGGACATCATCGTGTGGCTTGGGCTACGCAATGATGCCCTCCGATTGTGCTATTACATACAGGAAATCAGCACCTCCATTGAATATCTTTTAACCGCATGTGCCATCGTTGCCTGCTCAAGCCTCACCTTCACTCTCATTTTTCTGCATTGTGCTGAATGTCTACTACACATACGTTTAGTATATAACATACTAGTATGTTATATACCACGATTATAGGCGTAGTTCCAAATAAGAGGAGCTGTTGGTACAATCGGCATACGACAAAACAAGAGGTAGGAACGCTTGCAGTCATGATTCGCTTAAAAATACGAGAAATAGCGATAGCAAAAGGCTTTAGCATGTCTCGATTGTCACGAGAAGCTAACATGGCCTACAAAACCATTCAAACAATCTGGAGGCATCCAGATCACGAGGTAACAACCACGACGTTGAATAAACTCGCGAAAACGCTCGACGTCACTCCTTATGATTTGATGGAGTACATACCAGATGACGACAACATAGCATAGATATCTGGTTATCGAGCGATTATCGAAAGATCTGATTAGAAAAACATTGAAGGGAGTAGTGTTAATATGCGCATTACTTTTCAGCCTAGTGGAGGACGAGGTGAATATGAGCTTTCGGACTATGCTCCTAATGGTATCAAACCTGGTGATTTATTAGACAATTCGATGCAATTACGAATAGGGGAGATTATTCTCTATCCTGGAATCAAACTCACTAAGGATCAAGGAAAATATCGGCTACGAGTTGAACCTAAAGGAACTCACCCCCAGGTACAACTACAACTTGCTAATGCATTACTGATGCCACATCCAATTCGTGAAGAACCTCATATGGGTGCTGGTGAGCTTGTTCTTCAGAATAATAGTTATATCATTAAAAACATCCATTTCGGAGAGATTATACATCTTGAAGACGAAACTTTTTTCAAAGCAGAAGTTCTTACTGTTGAGTGTAAAAACCAGACTATTGAAGCCGAACAGATAGCCGTTCAAAAACGCATAGGAGAAATTGAAAAAATTTGGCGACAAAGAGATAGCTTCCCTTTAGAAATCAGTACTCTTTTAAGACAACATGAAACACTTGCCAGAGCGAAAAAGCCAATCCCAAAAGCTGCTGACCAACTCATTGAAAATTTACAAAAGCTTATGGAACGCTATTGTACTGAGCTAGAATATCCTTATACTAGAACTACAGATGTTGTGCCAGCACTCCTTTATGCTCTGGGTGAAGTTATTGAAGATAGACCTACGTCACTCGACCAAATTGAACCAGAACAGATTGAAGTACGCCTTCGAGAGCGTATCAAATGGCAGATTTGGGCAAGACGACGCGGTGCCGCTAGTGTACGTTTTAGAAATGCAGTTCGTACTGCTTATCAGCACAGATGTGTTATGTGTGGAGGAATCTTTCCTTCAACTAAGTTAAACGATATACCCGGAGTTGACGCTGCCCATATCCTCCCATGGGCAGATTATGAACTCGATGAAGTATATAACGGAGTAACACTATGTAAAATCCACCACTGGGCTTTTGATGAAGGGATACTTTTAATTTTGTTTCGGGAAGGGAAATATTATATTGAGTTATCGGAAGCTGCTAAGCAAGTATTATCCGAACCAAGTTTTAGCATAGACATACTTCGTCAAGTTGTAGGCGAAATACCTAAAAATCGCTTACCTAATCAGGTTTTGAACTGGCCAAAGCCAAGTCTACTGGAACGCAGGAATGAAGAGCTTATACAGTCATTTTCTGGCTTGTCACTTCTGTGAAAGAAGTTTCCTTCATCCGTCGTAGCACAGGCGGAATTCTTTTAGCCAACCATTCAACAGCAGGCACAGTTACCGCATTCCCTAAAGCTGTATAACGCAGTGTATCTAACTTATCTAAGTCTTCCAGTGAATCGATTGGCAGCGTCCAGTTCTCAGGAAAACCTTGTATACCTTCACACTCACTAGGCATTAGTCGTCGAACTCTTCCATCTGGGTAGCTAACGTAAGTTCTACTCCAGTCTGTGCCTGTATGACGTGCTGAACATGCGTAGAGACAGTATGCAAGTCCTTGGACGATGGGGCCTTTGCTAAAATCTCCAAAGCTTGCCTTAAAGGTGGAAATAGTTTCCTGTTCATCCTGTCCGCCCGGCGTATTATCCCCACGGCTGCATTCGGGCTCAAAAAGAATCTCTGCGGCACCTCTCCTTTCTCGATAACATCCAACAATATAGACCCTTTGACGTGATTGGGGGACTCCGAAATATTTGCTGTTAAGCACACGCCATCCCACACCATACCCGAACTCGGCCAATGTGTGAATAATGGCTTGGAAGTCTCGTCCACCATGGCTATTTCGCAAACCCGAGACGTTTTCGAGAACAATAATTGGGGGCAAACATTCTCCAATAAGCCGAGCAAATTCGTAAAAGAGGCTAGAACGTTTTCCTTTAAGCCCTGTTCTTGACCCCATGCGAGCCAATGAGATATCTTGGCACGGGAATCCTCCCACCCAGATATCAGAGGAAGGAACATCTGCATATTTCACCTCACGAATATCCTTATACTTTCTCACTTGCGGCCAATGCTTAGTTAGAATTCTATTACAGAACGGATCAATCTCACATTGCATAGTAATATGAAAACCGGCTCTTTCAAAAGCGAGATCAAAGCCACCAATACCCGAAAAGAATGAAGCAACAGAAGGTACCGTTAACTGCTCTTCTTGCATCATAAGCATCTTCTCCTTGTTTCAATCCCAGGCGAGAGCCATGGCTGTTTAAAATATTAACAGACTCTTTGCATTAACTTTGATAAACTGAGGTTTCAATCTCGAATGGGAAGTAATCACTTTTTAGTCCACTTTGTCAAGAGGTAAATATCAGACCATAGGATTTGCAACCCCTCAATCGGGCTACGAGCTTTTAGCCTGCTGCAATTCCAGTATAGCATGACAAGCTACACGACGCAAGCAGTTCCTACATAGGATCAGGGATTGTGCGTTTACCCGCTTTACCCGTTATTCGCCTTTCGAGTAGTACCGAAGAGAGGGCTTAAAGCTGGGTGTTTCCCTACTCAGAACACACGAAACCTGATGGAGAACTCAGTTTTGACAGCAAAGCCAGTATATTTTGCTAGTCATCATTGAACACATCTGGACAAAAATGTCTTCCTCCATGCTCAGCAACCACGAGAAACAGGGGCTAGACAAAGCCTCCTATAAGGGCTAAAATAGCAGTGCATTCCGACGCAAAACAAAGTACAGCAATTTCTAGTGGTACAGGGGAAAAACGCATGAGCAAAACAAAGATGCGTTGCAATACCTGCGGCAAGTGGTTTCAGTCGGCAAATGCTAAGGATCTCACTTGCCCCGATTGCACGCAAAAAGCCAGGAAAGAGAAACTGGCCGCTAAACAACCGCCAACTACGCAACCGACCGGGCAGGCGAACACGCCAGCGCGGCCAGTGCCACCGCCGCCAAAGCCAAAACCGGCTGCCGGCGGCACCAGCCATTGGTTGGATGCGCAAAATGATGTGAAGGTCGGTCAGCCGGATCAACCTGCACGTCCGAAAATTCCTTCCTCCCCCGCACCACGAGACAATCGCGGCGGGCAGGAACGTGGTGGCAACCAGTATAGCCCTTCAGGCTCTTCTGGTCCCAGTGGCCCTGGCAACTACCGTGAGGGGGGATATCGCGGCCCCGGTGGCTTCCGCGAAGGCGATACTCGTGGCCCCGGCAATTTTCGCGAAAACAATTACCGCACGCCTACGCCCTACCGTGTAGGTGGTGGTATGGGTTTGCCTGATACCGCCGAGCAACGTCCACGTCAACCCATGACAGGCAATCGCCCACCACGCCCAGGTGGACCTGGTGAAGAGCGGACCGATAAGTTCCGCCCCGGTGGTAAGCCCGGCATGCCAAGGGGGAAGAAGCCGTCCAAGCCGAAATCGGCTGCACCGCCGAAGCCCAAGAAAGAGAAAATTCCACCGCCAGAACCATTTAAGCCAACAGATGAGCAGATCGCCCAGGTGGAGAATCGCTATCTTGAGCTGGCCGTCCCCACGGAGTTCGATGGTATTCGCACGCAGATTGCGCACGAAATGAGCATTCCCAAGGCCGCGGTCAAGAAAATCATCAAAGACTTGCGTGATCGACAGAACATACCCAGTTGGTGGGAGATACAGAGCTACAAAGGGAGTAGCGAAGAGCTGGAGAAGATCAAAGAGCTTTACGAGCCGTTTCTGCCTTTGCCGACTGTCGGTGTGCATAAGCAAATCGCCGAACAGCTCTCACTCAAGCCCGGTGATGTCTATCAGGCCATCAAAGCCATTCGCCTTGAGATGAACCTGCCGCAGTTCAACGATCCTGCTTTGCATGGCATTGAGTTGAAACCGCGCAAAAAGGCACAAGAGCCAGAACAAGCCGTGGCAACGGAATCTCTGCCTGAAGAGCAGAAAGAGGAAACCGCTCAAACTGTGCCAGCCGAACTCTCAGCCGAGGAGAAGCAACAGCCAGCCGACGTGTCAACCGAGCCATTGGCTGAGGAGAAATCGCAGCCAGCTGACGTGCCAGCCGAACTCTCAGCCGAGGAGAAACAACAGCCAGCCGAACCATTGGTTGAGGAGAAACACCAGGAGCCGGAAGGTGAAGAGAAGAAACAGGAACCGGAAGGTGAATTTTCTTCGATTGAGACCGACGTAAAGTTCCAGCAGGTGGGCGACACTACCACAGTGGTGGCCGCTACCACTCACTACAAAGCTTTTTTAGCACGAGGATAGAGTATGGATAACTGCCTGTTCTGCAAAATTGCGGAGGGTACTATACCCGCGAAGATTGTTTACCAGGATGAGGACGTGGTAGCGTTTGAAGATATCAATCCGCAAGCTCCCCACCATATCCTGCTCATTCCCAGGCGTCATATCGCTTCCATGGTCGATTTGACACCCGAAGATGGGCCACTTCTGGGCATTGTGTTTTCAGTGGCCGCGAAACTGGCGCATAAACTGGGATTAGATGAGGGCGGCTACCGTTTTGTGACCAACGTCGGCCCCGACGCAGGTCAAAGCGTCTTTCATCTTCACTTTCACCTGCTTGGTGGTCGCAAATTTGGCTGGCCGCCAGGATAGGAACTGTCAGGTTTTCATGCGTATCGCAATCGATTATACCGCCGCCATCCGACAAAAGGCTGGCATTGGCAACTACGTGCGCAAGCTGGTAGATGCCATGCTGGAGCAGGATAGCAGCAACCACTATACGTTACTCACCAGTGGACGCCCCACCAGGGAGCGTCCTTTTCCTGTAGCAGACAATGTGCGCGGACGAAGTATCTTTATCCCCGACCGCTACTTGAACATTATCTGGTATCGCTGGCGACTGCCGCTCTATGCCACCTACTTTTCGGGTCAGGCGGACATTTATCACGGGCCGGATTTTGCTTTGCCGCCCATTGGCAAATCTTTACGCAAGGTAGTCACCGTCCACGACCTGGCTTTTTTGGAACACCCGGAATATGCCATTCCTTCACTCGCGGCCACACTCAACAAAGTTGTGCCGGAAGCAGTAGCCGCCGCCGATGTTGTCTGCACCGTCTCGCACGAGGTCAGTCGCACGCTCATCCAGCATTTTCAAACGCCGCCGGAGAAACTGACCGTTATCCCCAATGGTGTGAGTCCACATTTCCGGCGCATCAGCGATCCCATCATCCTGGCAGCCACGCGCCATAAATTTGGCCTGAAACATCCTCTGGTCTTGAGCGTAGGCACGCTGGAACCACGCAAAAATCATGTCGGATTGATTAAAGCCTTCTATCAGGCGCAGAAGCGGAAACAGGGACCAGCCATGCTCGCGCTGGCTGGTGGGCAGGGCTGGCTCTATGAAGAGACACACAATCTGGTAGAGCAACTCAAGCTGGAAAAGAAAGTGCGCTTCCTGGGCCGTGTCACCGATCTAGAACTCATCTCGCTCTATAGCATGGCTGATGTCTTTGCCTTCCCATCCTTTGCCGAAGGGTTTGGTGTGCCGCCGCTAGAGGCGATGGCTTGCGGTGTCCCTGTTATCGCTTCCAACACTTCCTCGCTGCCAGAGGTCGTTGGTGACGCGGGCTTGTTAATCGACCCGCACAACACGAGTGAATTGGCTGCGGCAATTACGCGCATCCTGGGCAATACACAACTCCAGGAGGAACTGCGCCAAAAAGGCTATGAGCGCGTCAAGCAGTTCACCTGGCAGGAAGCGGCACGCAAGATGCTCACTGTCTACCAGAAACTTGCTGCCGGGATCACTGACTTTACTGATGAAGGAGGAACTGAATGAAGATCGGTTTCAATGCACTGCCCTTACAAACACCCGCCAATGGCAGCGGCCAATATCTCTTGCATCTGCTCCACGCGTTGGCGGAGATCGATACACAGAACAAGTATGTGCTACTTGGCGAAAATTTTGTGCTACGCGATAGCAAAGGACGCCTGAAGGGGTCATCGTTGCCTATTTCTTTTCCTTATCAGATGCATCCTACCCTCGCCTTTAGCCTGCATAGCGAGAACATTCAGAAGGTGTTGTGGGAACAGTTTACCGGCCCACGAGCGGCGCGTGCTAATGAGGTTGACCTGTTTCATGTACCCTATTTTGCTCCACCCTTTGCACCGCGCATCCCGACGATTGTGACCATTCACGACGCCATTCCTTTGCGTCTCCCGCTCTACCGTTCTGGTGCCAGAGTAGAGGCCTATATGCGCCTCGTCGCCAGTGCCGCGCACAAGGCTACCATGATTATCACTGTTTCGCAACACGCCAAAGAGGATATCATGGATGCCTTACACTTGCCCGCTGAGCGCATCCGCGTCATTTATGAGGCTGCCGGTGATGAGTATGTACCGATTACTGATACGGCTATCCTGGCGGCGGCACGCGCCCGCTACGGAATCGGGGAGCAGTATATTTTCTATCTCGGTGGGCTGGACTCACGCAAAAATGTACTACAGTTAGTACGGGCCTTCGCCCAACTCTATCGGCAACTAGGAAACCCTCAGTTGCAGCTCTTTATCTCTGGCAATCCGGCTAAACAAAAGGGGCCGTTTTTCCCCGACCCGCGTCCCGTTGCCGCCGAACTGGGTATCACCGACCAGGTCATTTACCGCTTTGTCGAGGAGGAAGATAAAGCAGCTATCTATAGCGGGGCGAGCCTGTTTGTCTACCCATCTATGTACGAAGGGTTCGGCCTGCCCCCCTTAGAGGCCATGAGTTGTGGAGCTCCTGTCGTTTGCTCCAATCGTACCTCTTTACCAGAGGTAGTTGGTGATGCCGCCCTCTGCGTAGACCCGGACGATACACAAGCATTAGCCGAGGCCATGCACAGTGTACTGACAGATACTACGTTACGCGATGACTTGCGAGCACGTTCTATACAACGAGCCGCTCAATTTAGCTGGCGCAAGACCGCCACGGAGACACTTTCTGTCTACGAAGAGGCACTGACAAGGAGCAAGAAATAAATGCGTGTGCTGATGATCTCGAAAGCACTGGTTGCGGGTACATCGCAACGCAAGCTCGAAGAATTAGCGAAATGCCCCGACGTACAACTCACGTTGGTCACACCTCCCTATTGGCAGCACGATAACGGCACGAAACAGATTCTAGAAAAGCTCTACATCACAGGGTACCGCATGATCGTTACCCCGATGTCCTGCAATGGTAACTACCACCTGCACTACTATCCTAAACTGAGACGGATTATGCAGAAGGTACAGCCAGAAATCGTGCACATAGACGAAGAACCGTACAATCTTGCAACCTTTCAGGCGATGCGCTTGGCCCACCACCACAAAGCTCGCACACTCTTCTTCACCTGGCAGAATCTCTATCGCAATTATCCGCCGCCATTCCGACAAATGGAACTTTACAATTATAAACACACTGACGCCGCTCTGGCTGGGAATCAGGAAGCCGTTGAGGTTCTGCGCCGCAAGGGCTATCACAAAGCAACATATGTGATTCCGCAGTTCGGCTTTGATATGGAGATCTACAAGCGTAGTGCACTCCGTCCTCCGCGCATACCTGGCACTCCCTTTACTCTGGGCTTTCTGGGCCGCTTGGTTGAAACCAAAGGTCTGATCACCATGGTGGAAGCCTTGACCAGCCTGCCCGACTATTGCCAAGCTATCTTCGTCGGCGACGGTCCCATGAAAAGTGTCCTAGAAGAAGAGGCCGCACGGCTAGGAGTCAGCGACCGCGTTATCATCAGGCCAGGAGTGCCCACCTACGAAGCTCCGCAAGTGCTTGCAGCGTTCGATGTGTATGTCCTGCCATCGCGCACTTTCCCCAACTGGAAAGAGCAGTTTGGCCGCACTTTAGCTGAGGCCATGGCGTGCGAAACTCCGGTGATTGGCTCCGATTCCGGCGAAATCCCACACGTCATCGACGATGCCGGTCTGGTTTTTGAGGAGGGCAATGTTCAGGAATTGGTCACTTGCGTCGAGAAACTCTTGCATGACCCTGTACTCTACGCCTCTCTAGCTAGCAAAGGACGACAACGCGTATTGGAAAATTATACGCAAGAGCAGATCGCTAAACAAACCTACCAGGTCTATCAGGAGATGTTGGGGTATAATGTGTAGGAGCGACCCTCACGGTCATCCTGGTAAAGGAACAAACACATGGGTTATGATGAAATGTTGGTATTTTCGGGGAGCGGTAGCCCCAAGCTTACCGCACGTATTTGTAAGTACCTGCACATTGCGCAGGGGAAGAACGAAACGTTGCATTTCTCGGATGGTAACACCTTCGTGCGCATCCTGGAGAATGTGCGCGGACGACGCGTTTACATCGTCCAATCCACCGTCTTTCCCACCAATGACAATTTCATGGAATTGCTCTTCTGGATCGATGCCTTCAAGCGAGCTGGCGCGGAAACAGTCACGGTGATTATTCCCTATTTTAGCTATGCGAAAGGGGATAAGAAAGATGAGCCGCGGGTCTCTATTCGCGCCCGTGTCTGCGCTGATGCTATAGAAGTTGCTGGAGCCGACCGCGTCGTCACCATGGATTTGCACGCGCCCCAGATTCAGGGCTTCTTTCACTTGCCCGTGGATAATCTCTATGCGCTACCCATCGTAGTTGAATGCATTCGTGGCAAGCATCTGGAAGATATGATCATCGTCTCCCCCGATGTTGGTTTCGCGAAACAGGCCCGTAAATACGCTTCAGAACTGGGAGTATCTATCGCCATCGCGGATAAAGAACGACAGGCTCATGATGAGAAAGCTACCATTCTACAGATCATTGGGGATGTGAAAGGCAAAACCGCGATTGTCGTCGATGACTTCACTATCTCCGGCGGCACCCTGGCCACCGTCTCTGTCAAACTCATGGAACAAGGGGCGAAAGAGGTCTATGCCTTTGTCACACATGGTGTATTAGCTAAAGGCTCGATAGAGGAAATAGACAAAAGCCCTATCAAACAATTGCTGATCACCGATACGGTGGAAAACCAGCCGGTGCAATTCTCGGATAAAATTGAGGTTGTCTCTGTCGCACCGCTCTTCGCCGAAGCGATCAAAAGAATCCATAATCGAGAAAGTATCAGCGAAATGTTCTCATAGCAAGTAATGCGTACGCTCTTTTTCTTATCCGGCAACATCTTCTCTACAAGAAGGATTTATCATTCTCTTTGGCGCGGTCGAGGCATGTTTTGAGTTGTGGTAGCGATGTAAGCAGAACAAAATGCCAAAACCAGGCGTATATATAGCAATGCAATAGGAGACTCTACCCATAGCATACCCGATTCCATTTGTGTTCCGTTTGTACAAAACGAGGGGCTTACTATCCGCATAAAAAGCCAATATGACATCACCTAGTAAATGATGTTATAATAGCCGCGAAGAGTAGCCATTCAGTTAGGAGTACGCATGATGAACGGTGACATGTTAGGTCGTGTCATCAATGGTAAATACAAGCTCATCGACGAACGCGGACGCGGTAGCTTCGCGACAGTCTATGTGGCGCGTGACACTGAAAACAATCACATTTATGCCGTGAAGCTGATGCATCTTGAACTCTCCAATGATGGAGAGTTACTGGCACGTTTCCAACGAGAGGCACATATCCACTTGAACCTCAGTGATCCGCATATCGCACGCATCGTCGATTATGGCAACGACAGCAGTATGTATTACATCGTGATGGAGTACATCGATGGGCAGAACCTGAAGTACCATATGTTGACACATGGCCCGATGGAGCCATTGCGAGCGTTAAATTATACACGACAGATTGTTGAGGGATTGGATACGGCCTATAAGCAGGGGGTGGTGCATCGCGATATCAAACCACAGAACATCCTTGTGAACGGCATGGATGTGGTCAAAATCGTTGATTTTGGATTGGCACGGAGCCGAGAAACTGTCACACTTACGCAATCAAATGTATTTATGGGTACGGCCTACTATATTTCGCCTGAACAAGCGGAAAGTGGGCGTTCAGCGGACACTCGCTCTGATCTCTATTCCGTGGCAACTGTACTGTTCGAGATGCTTACCGGTAGCCCTCCTTTCGAGGGGGAGACAGCGGTGGACATTGTCATCAAACATATGAATGAAAAGGTGCCTTCGATCTGCCGTATTCGCCCGGACTTGCCCATGGAAATGGACACGTTCATGCAAAAGGCCATGGCGAAATCACCGACAGAGCGTTATGCTACGCCGCAAGAATTCATTGCAGCACTCGATCGGTTACAGGAGCGTATCCAGGCAATGCCACTAAGTAAGCGAGTTCCAGAGCCTGGCTACGAACAAAACTTGGCTAATGTAGGTAATAGCGCGGTCAAACAGGTGGTAGCTCCACCTAAGCAGGCACGACTCATCGTCATCTCCAGTGGACAGCCTATTCCATTAAATGGGGAGTTGATGGTCGTGGGGCGGCAAGACCCCATCCTGGGTATCTTCCCTGAGATTAACCTCGCGGACAAAACAGTGGGGAGACGTCACGCGTATATGAGGAATCAGCAGGGGACGTACACGGTGGAGGACTTGAACGCCCTGAACAAGACCCGCTTAAATGGTATCACCTTAACACCACACGAAGAACGCACGCTCAAAGACGGCGATATTCTACGCTTTGGCAGTGTTGAGGTCCGTTTTGAATTGCGATAAATGTGGTGTTACACCGCACTGGATTCGCAGGGTAGGGATATCCGGAGAGGGTATCCATAGGCGGTCAGAGTGGCCGCAGCAACGATCAGAAGGGTGAACGACATGCATGAGACACTTGCGTTCATAGTTTTTGCTCTTTCTCTTACTGGAACGCCGATTTTGGTTGGTGCGGCTCTAGTGCTCGTCGTGGTTATTCTTGGAGCAGCACTATTCATTTTCCGTAGTAGTGGGAAAAAGAAGGGTACCGCTGCAAATAAAGCTGGTGCCGGGGCCGATTGGCAACGTCAGCAAGGACAACAGGGGCAACAGGGGCAACAAGGACAGCAACCAGGGGGACAGGGTGCCTGGAATCAGCAAGGAATGGGCGGTACGGGAGACAATGCCTGGGCGCAACCTCAGCAACCGGGTGCGTGGGGAGCGCAATCCCCTGCTCAACAGCAGCCGGGAGGGTGGGGAGCGCAATCCCCTGCTGCTCAGCAGCAACCGAACGCGTGGGGAGCGCAATCCCCCGCTCAACAGCAACCGAACGCGTGGGACGCACAAATGCCCCCACAACAACCAGCCGCGTGGGGTACACAAGCTCCCGCTCAACAACCCAATTCCTGGGAAACCCAGCTTCCTGCGCCCCAGCAGCCAGCTGCCAATACCTGGGGTAGCACATCTTCTCCCCAGCAACAACCTAACGCGTGGGGAGCACAATCCCCCGCTCAACAGCAACCGGGCGTGTGGGGCAATGCGACACCTAACACTCCATCCACCAACGGGATGGGCGGAAATCAAAGCTGGGATGCTACCTCTTTACCGCAACAACCAGCGGCATCAGCACAAGA
This sequence comes from Ktedonobacteraceae bacterium, assembly GCA_051004815.1. GTDB lineage: Bacteria > Chloroflexota > Ktedonobacteria > Ktedonobacterales > Ktedonobacteraceae > JBBQXY01. The sequence goes on along the minus strand of JBPCJY010000062.1, from coordinate 8,666 downwards.
TTCGTGGGCGCAGCCGCAACAGCCGGGAACACCGGCATGGGGAATGCAGAACAACAACATGCCTGCGCCGCAACAGGCACCTACTGCCTATGGGGGCAATAGTGCGCCCAATGCGCCATGGGGACAGGCTAATCAGAACCAACCGGCTCCCGCTCCGGCCCAACAGAACAATTGGGCGCAGGCTAACCAAAGCCAACCAGCTCCAGTCAATGACTCCTGGGGACAAGCGGCTCCCGCTCCGGCCCAACAGAACAATTGGGGTGCGTCACCACTCCAGCCGCCTACGACAACCGGCGGCAATTCGATGACGCCAGCCTGGCAACAAGCACCAGGCCAAGTTTCGGGTGGGAATACGCCTGGGGGTGGAGCAGGCGGTTTTGGTGCTCCGTTTGGGAACAACGAAAACGATAGAACGATGATACGCAGCACCGGCCCTCAGGGTTCGCTAGGCGTTGTGCGCGTCGAGGAAGGGAAAGAGCCTGGCCGTGTCTACGAGGTACGCAAGGATGAGCTAAGCATTGGGCGTAGCCGCGAAAGCGACATCTTCCTGGAAGACCTGGCGGTTTCGCGCTTGCACGCCAAAATCGTCAGCCTGGGCAGTGGCAACTATGCGCTCAAAGACGAAGGCAGTGCTAACGGAACCAAGGTTAACGGACAATTGGTTAATAAGTACCAGAGCCATACGCTGCAAGAGGGAGACCGTATCCAACTCGGCCAGACCGTATTAGTTTTTGCAAAGCGTTAACCAGCATAAGCACGCGAGATTGCGCATTACGAGGGCGAGGAGGAAGGGCGAAGAGCAGGGCAACCACCTCTTCGTCCTGGAGATACTGTGCAGCAAGACGAACTGATTGGTGTAACGCTGGGGAACTACCGCATCCTGGCACCACTCGGCCAGGGCGGAATGGCTCGTGTTTATAAAGCACGTCAAGAGAACCTTGACCGGGAAGTCGCGGTGAAGGTTCTACCACCCTGGTTCGCGGCTGATCGCAACTTTGTTGAACGTTTCAACCTGGAGGCGCGGCTAGTCGCACGGCTCTCGCATCCTAATATTGTGACGGTACATGATGCCAGCGAGTTTCGCGGCAATCTTTATATCGTCATGCAGTTGGTTGATGGGGGAACGCTCAAGCACCGACTGGATCAACTGCAAGCGATCAACAAGAGGATGGAAATCGCGGAGGCAAGCCGTGTCTTCACGCAGATTGCCAGTGCTCTCTCGTATGCCCACGATAACGGCATCATTCACCGCGATGTAAAGCCGGTCAATGTGCTCATGGATCGCTCCGGGCGTCCCATTCTTTCTGATTTCGGCATTGCCAAAGTGCTGGCGGCTACGACGGGACTCACACGTCAGGGGGCTGGTGTCGGCACACCAGAATATATGTCGCCCGAACAATGCCTGGGAGGAGCGGTTGATGCACGCGCCGATATCTACGCGCTTGGGGTTATGCTCTTTGAAGCCCTGACTGGCCGTCTTCCCTTCCTGGGGGATAACTATCCCGCCCTCGCTCACAGCCACATCTACGAAATGCCTCCATATCCCAATGCCATTAACCCTCTGATCAACCCGGCAGTGGCCCAGGTTATCCAGACGGCCCTCAGAAAGAAGCCTATAGAACGCTATCAACGGGCCAGCGATATGGCCGAAGCTCTTGAGCGAGCGGTCCACTCCATACCAGCAAGCACCCCGCCACAAGCATCTGGCACTGATGGCAGCCAGATAGCAACCATGCCCCTCTACGCCTGTTCGCAATGCCGCAGCTTCAATAAGCCCATGATGCTCTTTTGCACAAGTTGCGGCATCGTGTTGAATCCATGCCGCAATTGTGGTGCTCACAATGCGGTCAAAAATCGCTTTTGCTCACGTTGTGGATTGCCGTTGCGTTCACGTTAATAGACAAATTCATCAGCTTGGGGAGCGTAGAGACGTTCTATCACTTTGCGTTGCTTAGCGATACTCTCGCTCCTCAACGCGTCACGCTGCTCGACACTTAGCTTGAGCAGTGTACGGATATGTTCAACCAGAAGGCTGGGCTGCGTCGGTTTCGTCAGGTATTCTATGGCTCCCTCCTCAAAACCTTGCAGCTTCTTTGTGATATGCGTCAGGGCTGTCAGCACCAGGACAGGGGGAGGGGGCGTTAAGTGATTTTCCCTGAGCCAGTCCAGTACTTCATAGCCATCGACCGGTTGCATCATGAGATCTAGCACGATGAGGTGTGGGCCAAATTCTGGTATACTGCGGATTGCCTCTTGCCCATCTGAAACCCCTAGTACTTCAAATCCGGCATACTTCAGAAAGACGCAGAGCACTTGCTGGATATCTGCCTCGTCCTCAACCACGAGAATCTTTGACTTTTTTTCAGTAGTATTCATACCTTTTCACCTCTGTCAAACCACTTAAACCCGCTAAATACACTTCATGGTCCCTACACACACTGTCAGAAGGAGACATTCCCCGCCCATCTCGCGCTAGCTACACACGAGTAGAGACCTGGCTACGTTGCCGCGCTAAGGGAAAACGCACCTCGGAGACTGTAATACTCTCGTCCTCTACACGGTACAGTATAAATTGTCCACCTAAATCACCGATAAGATTTTTGATCAGAGAAAGCCCCAGACCTTCACGATTCTCGTCTTCCCCCGGTTCCCATTGCTCCAGCCCTTTGCCCGTATCAATAACCTGGACGATCACCAGCCCATCCTCCTCACGACCGCGAATAGTAATCTTACCTTTCGTGAGGCCACGCATCCCATGTTTGATCGCGTTCGAGACCATCTCGTTCAAAACAAGGGCAAGGATGGTGACGGCACGCGAAGGAATCACTATCGAACACGGTTCAACCGCGAAGGTGATATGGGTCTCTGGCGGACGAAGGTTGGCGTTCGCCACTCCTACAATCTTGCGAGCGATATCTTCCACACGTGCCTCGCTCACATCATCATGAGAGAGGAGATCGTGCGTGGCCGCTAAACCCTGTACGCGGTTCACGCTCTCGGCCAGGATATAGCTCACCTCAAGAGACTTGGTGCGTCTGCGCTGCAATGAAAGGATGCCCGCGACGGTCGCCAAATTGTTCTTGACGCGATGATGCAATTCGCGCAACAAGACCGATTTTAGTTCAAGGCCACGCCGTGTCTCCTCGTAGAGACGTGCATTTTCTATGGCGATCGCCGCCTCATTCGCGAAGGTAATCACCAATTGCATCTGCTCCTGAGAGAGCAAGTGGCGATGACTACTATAAATACAGATGCAACCCAGCACTTTCCGCTTCACCTGTAGTGGCACACACAAGACCGAATGTATCTCCGAAGAGATGCCGGGGTCTTTGGGAATAAAGCAGTGCGCGTCAGTCTGGCAACAATCTACCGCCGAACTGGGTCGTCCTGTCTGCACGGCGCGGCCCGCACAACATTGTCCCACGCCCAGCTGTAATCCTCGTACCATCGCCGTATTTAATCCATGGTGCGCGATCACGTGGAGACGTTGGGTTTCGGCATCCAGCTCGAAGATACAAGAGCGTTCCGCCCCCGAAAGATGTACGGCCTGCGTCGTGATGATTTGCAACACCTCGTCCAGGTTGAGCGTTGAGGCGATAATCGAAGAGACGCGGTGCATCGTCGCCAGTTCGTGAACCTTGCGCCGCAGTTGTTCATCCGTCTGCTCGTAGAGTCGCCCATTCTCAATATTGATCGCCACAATGCCAGCAACCACCTCGACAAAATTGCGCTCCGCGGTAGTGAACTCGCGCATCGCGCTGGATTGCACGCTGATAACGCCAATGAGTCGCTCCGTATTGCCAAAGAAAATGATGGGAACCGCGATGAGTCCATGATATTCACTGCTGTAGGTGCGCACCTCACTGGAAAATTGTGAATTGGCCAGGGCATCGCGCACGATCAAGGGCGTGCCTTTATCTGCTACCCACCCGCTATACCCCTCGCCAAGGCGCAACGTAAAGTGCATTCCGCCCAGTGGCCGTGGCCCGTTGGTCGCCCGCAAGGTGAGCATACGTTGGAGTTCGTCATAGAAAAAGATGGTACAGAGTTCGACCTTCAATTCCTCAGCCACGACCCTGGCAATTATTTCAAGGGTCTGGTCCAGATCCATTGTCGAGTTACTGGCACCATTGATACGTTGGAGAGCCTGGAAACGGTGTTCCGCTTCACGGCTCAATGCGCTCCGTTCGATGGCGGTTTGATCCATGATGCTCTGATACCCACGCGTCAGAGCCAAAATGCCATCTGACGAAAGATGATACAAACGGGTCGTGGCGGCTATGAGTAAATTTGCCCTATCCTGTTCAGGAGAATCGGAAAGAGTGCTGAAAATTTCTTGTAATTCGAGCGCAAGCGCATCACTATAACGCTGTAAGCCTTGCAAGCGCACATCAAGCTTGCCGCCTTGTTCCGCGAACCACCGCCCCGATTGCTCAAAACGGACAGTATAGGAGTTGTCATCGCCAATCAATGCATGGAGGAGTAACCAGGCATCACTACCTTCTTCCGGCCCTTCGCTATCACCCGAAACCTGTTGTAGGCAGACGCGTAACCTGGCTGTATGTTGCGCCAGGACTTGTTCCACTGAGCTACTTTGTATCACGTATTTTCCCTACCCTGCCTGCTACTCTTCCACGCAGTACCTACATACGAAGCATTACAAGATATACATCAAACATCCACATCTTCCCATCTAATTGTAGAGGGGCTGACATACTCTGTCAAGGGACATGACCAAAGGGCAGACATTTGGAGGTAAGGCTGTCATTCTGAGCGCAGCGAAGAATCTCTCGCTCGCCCAGGTGCAGATTCTTCGCTGCGCTCAGAATGACAGGCCGAATCCCTCTCCAGTGCGCTCACGGACAGGCTTCTCTCCAAATGTCTGACCAAAGGGCCAAAAAGCCAGTACTAGCCAATTTAGGGCGTTCCGATTTACTTTAGACAAGGTTATACGTTGTGAACAGTGATGACCTTTGAAAATGTCTTCAAAGGGGATAGCTAGTGCCTCCTTTGCACAAACAAGTGAGGACGAGCGGAGCGTTAGGACCTGGTCATGAAATGCACGAATTGTGGATTACCACTATCACCAAATCATACGCAAGTAATTTGTCCTCGTTGTCATGCCACAACACAAGCGGGGCCAAAGTCTACTCTGCCACCAACATCCCAGCCGTTCGATAACCAGGGGTGGAATGGACAAGGTGGACAAACAGGATTGCCTGATGCACCGTGGGGGCAAGCACAATCAGTTAGCTATTATCAGGAGGGTACACTGACTCAGGTACAACCGCCGCCCTCACCGCCGTGGAATACTAACCCGCAACACGATCAGTTGCCTTTTCCGCAGCCGGGACAACTCTGGCATGCTACCCCTCCTCCAACTCCCATTCCAACGCCTACGCCAGGAACGTATGGAGCCGTTGCACCTACGAATAGCAATGCGTATATGGCTCCCCCTCACAGCACAGGGGCAATATATCCTCCTCCCATACCACCACGACGACCACCAACACCACGCACGAGCAACTTCGGCTTTTTCGTTGCCACGCTCTTCGTCATTACCGGTGGATTAATGCTGGCCATTGTCTATTTCATGGCACTGAGCTTGCCACAAACCGACGCAACCTCGGCCTCTTTAAGCACACCACAGTCAACACAAAGCATTGTACCGTCACCCACCACGGCAAAAACGCCAATAGTAAATCTAACTCCCACCACAAGCACATTACCAGGACAAGCCTATATTGATACTGCTCAAATGGCGAGTGCCGTCAATATCAACACGGCCCAACCGCTACAAACAACGACAAGCTTTCGCGAGAACAAGAAGATTTATGTCACCTTTGCTATTCACCCCAATGGGAAAAGTGGAGCGGTCTGCTTGTACTGGTACTTAAACAGCCATACTATTACACAATACCCCTTTACAGTAACTGCTACCGCTAAGGCAGGCTATTCTTTCGCCGTCTATGGAGACCCAGGGGTCGCTTATGTCGATATCTACTGGGCCAGTACTATCGCCTGTAGCGATAAAATCCTGGCACAGCATGTCATTTTCACAGTGACAGCTTAATATGGCTCAGGGTCTGTGAATGATTGCTGAAGGGGCAATGGCGGTCGCCCTGGTAATAATTCACAAACCCTGTAATATGACTGGATACATCTTGGCAGGGAATCTGAACCATGATATGATAGTATCTTATTCAGCTATTCGCTTTTCTTCCAATGGTCAAGCGAATTGTACCAACCATCAGGAGTATTCAGATGCAATGTACTAATTGTGGTGCTAATCTACCGCCAGGTGCTGTGTCATGCCCGCTCTGTGGATTACCTACCCCTTACAATGTTACAGAGTCCGCTGATTCGCCACAGATTGCGCCAACCGTAATTGCACCGCAGCCACCATATGCACCATATGATTCGCCACCGCCGCTTAATCCGACCGTAGCCATACCTTCATATGGAGGCATGCCGCCAACAGGTTATGGAGCACCACCGCCTCCACCTGGGCCGAACCCATATGATCCAAACTCCGTTAATCCCTACAACGCACCAACTGCGCAATACGAGGTTCCTCCACAATATGGAGCACCACCTATGCAACAAGGTGGGTATGTGCCACCTCCGCAAGTCGGCCCGGGTGGTTATGGCTATGGAGCACCCCCACCCAAACGCCGCAGCAAAGTTGGGCTTATCGTCGGGATAGTACTGCTTGTCGTCTTGCTCGCTTGTGTTGGCGTTTCTGTGCTCGTCTATGAGGGCGCAAAACAGGGCATCAATACCGTCACGGCCACAGTGACAGCGGCGGCTGGTACCGCGACCAGCATTCCCACCGCGGACACAACCACAACCGCGGGGCAAGGCACGCCACCATCAGGTCAATCTATCGATGCCACCGCGGCAGAGATCATCAACAATATCCAGACGGCCAGCGATGTTGATCAGAACAAGGCTACGCCGACCAAAGTAGCCACTACCTTTACTACCCAACAGACGATCTACGCCACCATTGATCTCAACCTGAATGGACAGACTGGCTACGCCGTGGCCAAGTGGTACGGTGACAATACCTTGCTCCATACCAGCAAAATACTTACGCTCAATGATCCCACCTTTGCCCACGCCTTCTTCTCCGTTACCTACAGTATCACAACGCAAGGCGCGGTGGAAATCTACTGGTGTACACAAGCTGATTGCAGCGATGCCGCTCTTGCTGGCGCGACCAATTTTACCGTCACTTCGTCCAGCTTCCATTGGCAGGGACAATCTCCTGTAGCCTTTATCGACAGCAATCGCCCATACGTTGTTGGCCTACGGTGAGTGAGAGATTCTTGACGTTATCGTTACAATAATTAGGATAACTGGAGTTCACAGGGATGGCTTTTAGAAAAGCCCATGCTGTAGTATACTGAGTATAGTATCCTTCATTTCATAGCAGGAGAAGAAAGCATTATGACGTGTAGAAACTGTGGAATTAACTTGCCACCAGGAGCAGCGGTATGTCCCCGGTGTGGTACGCCTACACCGTATAATATTACCGGTGGCTCCGGCAGTTCACCACAATATGACAAGACAGTGGCGGCAGCCCCTTATAGCAATTCCCCTACGCCATCAACAGCATATGGTGCCCCTCCTTATGGCTCCCCGCAAGCAGCGAATCCATATGAGACTCCGCCCAATCCTTATGGAGTACCTCCACAGGCACCCAATCCTTATGGTACATCTGCGGCACCGTCGCCAGGCAATTACAATGCGCCACCACCGCCGCCACAGCAATACATCCCACCTGTGCCACCACAACAATACAACTCACCTGTACCTCAACAGTATACACCGCCACCAGCTAAAAAACGGGGGAGAACCGGTCTCATCATCGGTATCATTGCCCTCGTTGTGCTCATCGTTCTCGTCAGTATCATTGGAGTAGTTTATTCAAATGGACAGCATCAGCTCGCTGTTCAAGCCACTGCTACCGCGCAGACCAATGCTACCACGACGGCCCAAGCCCAAATTACGGCCACCTCGGTAGCCGCGACAGCCACAGCCGTTGTCACAACCTACCCTTTCAGCAACAAAGTACTCCTCAACGATCCACTGAGCGACAACAGCAAAGGCATGAAATGGGACACAGGCACGAATCAAACGGGCGGCTCATGTCAGTTCATCAGTCAAGCCTATCATGCAGCGGAGACGCAGGCAGGTTTCTTCAATACTTGTTTCGCCAACCAATCGCACTTTAGCAACTTCACTTTCCAGGTAGACATGACTATCGCATCGGGCGATAGAGGCGGATTGCTTTTCCGCGCAGACAGTGTCAATAACAAGCTGTATTACTTGCGCTTGGACCAGGATGGAACCTATTCCCTCTTCCTCTATGTTGATGACACAGGGACGAATGCGCGTTCACTCGATCACGGCACGGCCACCGGCTTCAACGCTGGACTCAACCAGAAGAATACAGTAGGGGTGGTTGCCAGGGGCAATTCTATTGGACTGTATGTGAATAAGCAACTCATCAACACCATCACTGATAGCACCTATACCACTGGCGAAATCGGCCTGACAGCTGAATCGCACACCAACTCAACCCAAGTTGTCTACAGCAACCTTATGATTTTAGGCTTGTAAGATAAGAACAGCAAAGCAGCATACGACGGCGCGAACAC
>JBPCJY010000061.1:0-2745 GCA_051004815.1 Ktedonobacteraceae bacterium | reverse complement strand
ACTCAGTTCCCGCCCCTTGTCATGCTGGGCTTCGCCCCGTTCCCGCCCCTTGTCATGCTGGGCTTCGCCCCGTTCCCGCCTGTCATTCTGAGCGCCGCGAAGAATCTGTCGTGGTACGGAGATTCTTCGCGGCGCTCAGAATGACGGGCGGTGACCGGCGGCGACGGGCGGTGACCGGCGGCGACGGGCGGTGCAAAAACCCTCCCCGTGTAAGCCGCAAGGGTCGCCCTGGAAACCGCCCCTTGCATCTCCGCTTTTTTAGGCTAGTACGCGATAGCTGCCTTTCGTGCCGCCTTCCCAGGCACATAAGCTGGCACTGGAGCGTCCATCAGGTGTTGTGTTGACCATCGCGAAGGTGAGCTGCGTCACGTCCCGCAGGGGAACATGCTGCCAGTTCGGGTTGCGCAACCACTCGACCAGTTCAGTCGTCACTTCACCAGGAGCGGGTAGAGCCAGGCGCGTTGACCAACTGGCCGTGTTCAGATAACTTTGCGCCCCATTGTTGACCGAATCAATGCGCACCATGTGGGTATGTCCCGCGATAGCATAGCGCAATTGCGGCTCTTGCTTGAGGACATGATGCATACCTGCTGCAACTCCCTCACCCATCTGATATGTGGTGGGTGTGCAGATGGTAGCGACAGCCTCAAGTATTGGTAAGGAGAGAGCGTCGCGCAGCATAAAGTACTCCGTCATGATAGTGGATTGCGATTGCGCAGTATCCATTTCTCCTGGCTCGGCCCAATCTGTTTTGCGGGCCATCAAATCCAGTTGGAAGGTAGCAAAATCAGCCACGGCCTGCTCGAAAAGTCTGGCTGGTACATGTTCATCACCCGGTGCCAGGTTGGCTAATGCCGTGCGTGGCTCGGACAATAATTCCATGGTGAGCCGGTCCGTTTCTATCACGATCTCCGGGTCTAACAGGCAGAGCAGCGCAATTTGTCGTGCAGTGTTTATCGAAGGCTCAAAATGGTCAAAGTAAGGATACTTTATACTGATGGGATGGGCCGCGTGCTGGAAATAAGCTGAGCCAAAGGGTAAAATAATACTATCTGGATGCAGGTTCAAAGGTTCTCCATTGGTATCCCAGAGTCCAGGCATCGCTTGATTCCAGAAATCGTAGTGATTGCCGTGTTCAATATACACATCTGGTAGCGGACGATAGAAGCGTGTCGGAGAGAAGTGCAGTCCGCTATTAGCTGTATCATTTGTAGCAGATATATCACCTGGCTGTATACCGATGGCTTGGGCAAGCCGTACACGTACTTGCTCAAATTGGATTTCGATATCATGATTGCCCGTGGTGAACGTTATATGGCGTCCCGGCGTCTCAACAAATTGGCGCAGAGTCGCGAAGAAAGGACCGTGTGCAGCAATAATTTGATTGGCCTTTGCAAGAGCTGTTGGTACATCGCTCACTCCCCCTGTGTTATAGGGCGCGGTAGCCAGGAAATCAAAGCAGTCTCCATTGATGATAAGCTCGACTTCATCAGCGCGACCTAATGGCCCCGCTGGACTGGCCGCAGCCATAAGTCCCTCGAACGCTGCTTGCTGAACTTCCCCGAAGCCATCTAAGATAGCATGACCGTCAGCGAGATGTAAATCATTAAGAATTAATTTGATGCTGGACATTGGTGCCCTTTCTTCTATCCTATTCTGATGGTAGTGTTCCAAAGCGGAAGTGAACAGAAACGTATACGTGCGTGCATGCCGTGTGCCGTATGGATAAAAGGTTCGTCACATTCCTGTTTATTGCATTTTAGTATGTTTGTGCCGATATGTATAGTGTAGTGAGCTAGCAAGCGGTGATGTGACCTTTTTTTCCTTATGTCGTCTAAGCACTACAATGGGTAGTCTAGACGATACAAGAGTTCGTATCTAATAACAAGCGGACATTCTTTGTTCGTTTAGCCACTCAATGCTAGTGTAACATGTCTCAGCATACGCTGAGAATGATAATGACCATCGTTTCTATTGTAGAAGCATCAATTTTGTTGAGCGCATGCTTCACGAATTGGGTGCTCAAAGCATAAGTGAAGGTGTACATATGGCCCGCCGTAATGCAACGTTAAATCATCTAGGAGAGACTGCCATGGTAGAGGAAATGGACGAATTGCTAACCGTTCACGAGGTTGCACGCCGCCTGCGTGTAGACGACACGACCGTCCGGCGTTGGATCAAAAGTGGTGCATTGCCAGCAATCACGCTTCCCCATCGCGGCCGTCGGCAAGCTTATCGCGTGAAAAAGTCAACAATGGATGCGTTGCTCAAAAGCCCTCATCTGCCAGAATAAATTATCCCTTTCTTCCCAAACGGATGAATGAGGCAAGGGAATCAGCAAATGTTTCCTTGCCTCACTTTTTAGTGTAGAGGCCGATGTATGGCACCTATAGTGTTCTGTCAACGTTCAACTGAAGGATAGAGACGTAGCCGCGCCACCCCGGACAGGCACAAGGCCCCCATTCAACCCCGCATCTGCCCCCTGTCCCTACACGTTGTGCGCTCCATCAAATGGAGCTTGACAGAGCAATAGGCATGAAGTAAGGATTGGCAAGCGGTCAGTCCCCAACCAGGGCGACCCTTGCGGCTTGCCACGGGTAGGTTTTTTTAACACCCAGTTCCAGACCCTGTCATTCTGAGGGCGGCGAAGAATCTGTTGTGGTCCGGAGGTTCTTCGCTGCGCTCAGAGTGACAAGGCGAGGAACCCAGAGGTGCAAAACCTCCCTGTGTGAGGACCCTTGTGGT
>JBPCJY010000060.1:0-18330 GCA_051004815.1 Ktedonobacteraceae bacterium | reverse complement strand
CTGCGGGCCGATCTGGTGTGGATGCGTCCGCCGCGCTACGCTCACAAGGACAGCGCACCCGGAACGAAATCTCACTCCCATACTCGTCCTAAAACCGAACCGGGCGTGATTTAGTTGGAGTAGGTGGTTTACCGCGCCCACCGCCGATTGATCGGCCCGTCCCGTTGGTAAAATATAGTGGACATCCGAGCACCTTTGAGGAAGATGTCCACTACCTTGTTCCTCTTGTTCCGCCGTTTCATGCCGACTGCCCCAAATTATTCACAAACCAGCGTTCGTCAGCTCTTCCTTTAAGGCACGCAAGTTGCGATTCTGTTCCCGCAACGTGGTCACGTACTTCGTCCATGCCTCGTTCTCACCAAGTTTCTCGTACAAGGTACGCATCGTAGCGAGAAACGTGCTGGCTTGCTGGTAGCTTTGGCGACCGCGCTTGGCGATCAGTCGTTCAGCAAACTGTCGGTACAGCTCGATTGCTTCACGCGGTCGCGTCTCTTCGGCAGCTCCAGCAACCTCAAGAGCGATATCGCTAGACCCATAATACCCATAGCTATCATTGTAGGTGTAGCCGTAGATGTCCTTCTTTGCCATGCCCTTGAGCAGGTATAAGGCGTGGTCAATATCTCCTTCGTCCAGGGCAATCTGGATCAAGAGCGTCGTGTTTTTCTTCTGTTCCAAGAATGCGAGCAACTTCGGTTGCAGCGTCTCCCAGCGACCAAGTTGCCCAGCGAGAGCGTGGAGTTCCTGATATCGTCTGAGAAAAGGTTGCGTGCGAAATAACGCTTCGACTATCTCCAATTCGGCGGCCTGATTGCCCCTTTTCTGATAGTATTGCTGAAGCCAATTCAAGAGGTGCAGCTCTGGTTTCTCTGTGAGGCGTGTTCTCACCAGGTGCTCAGCCACAGTATCCTGCCCCTGCTGAATGAAGAGATCGACGAGCGTGAGGAGTGCAAGGTCGTTCACCTGTTGTGTTTCTCTAGCCGCTTCTTCCATGCGTCCCAGTGTCAAGAGTCGCTCAATCAGGTCAGAGATGCGCCCTGTCTCACGGCAAATGCGCAGGTAGGTTTCATCGTCGAGGGTATCTTTCTCCAACTCTAGCAAGAACCCACCATATGCTCTACGCAAGGAGCCAGAGACCTTCTCATCTTCGTCGGCCAGGGCAGCGCGAATCCACTCAGCGAGTGTTTGTCGTTCCAGAGGCGTCGCGTATTTCACGAGGTAGTCTTCTGCACTGGCGGCAAAACCGAGACTATTGTCCGCGTGCAGGTCGTGCTGGTAGATGGCAAACAGTACCTCAATGATCTTCTCACGCGCTACCCTGTCAGCTTGCTTATCAGCCAAACAATGGCCTAATGCCTCAATACACTCCCCGACGAACCCCTCCAATCCCTCTTCTTCGGGATAGTAGCTCTCCTCTTCATAGTAGTCGTCGTACTCGTCTTCTTCGTCAACATAGAGGTGAGATTGCTCGAAAACCTCCATCACCAGCGTTTCATAGATCGTTGCCGCACCAAGATAGTCTTGTTGTTGTGCCAGCCGATCAGCCGTCTTTTTTACTACCAGCAGTTCCTGCGTAATACGCGGTGTATCGCGTCGAAATACATCTGCGATCTGATGCCGATACGTTGCCGGGTTCACAGAAAGAATCCTCTGTGCTGGGCGAATGAGGTAGCCGTCGGGATGGCGTACCCAGAACTGCCGCATATGCCAGGGATAATCAGCGAGGGAACGTACAATATCTGCGTCGGCCTGCTGGGCCTGCCGATAGACCTCGTCTACATTCTCGACGAGGAGAACAATCTCAACGCCACTGCCACGCTGCCCCCGCGAGAGCAGGCGTGGCCGCTCGGACTCCCAGTATGGCGCATCGTCAGTTGCTAGTTGGATAAAGGTTTCCCCACGAGACAATTCAGCATACTCGTTTGCTTCGCGGGCTACTACACGAAAGCCCAGCACATGCTCAAACCAGGTAATAGATTGCTCGAAGTCGCTCACACAAATTTCGACCCAGCTTGTTCTGGTCATAGCTCAAATACCTTTCAGCGTGTTGGCCTCATCTTGCCAACTACTGTATCCGCTTTGACCTTCCTTTGCAAGCCTTTTAGGACTCTTTCTAAACAACCAAAACAAAAACTTAAGGCACCCGCCAAACCTGTACAGTACCATCCGCGCTTGCCGAGATGATGCGTTTGCCATCTGGCGACCAGACCACAGCAGTGACGGCTCCCCCGTGACCATGGTAGGTGAAGAGAGTCTTTCCAGTATTCCCATCCCAGATTTGCACCGTGTTATCAGAACCTGATGAAGCGATACGGGCTCCATCGGGCGACCATGCGACTGCCCATACAGTTTGGGCATCATGCCCCATATAGGTGAGGAAGGTTTTCCCCGTGCCAGCATCCCAGACCTGTGCTGTTCCATCGACGGAGGCCGAGGCGAGACGCTTTCCGTCGAGCGACCAGGCTACAAAATACACGGCGAGTGTATGACCGCGATACGTGAGGAGGGTTTTCCCTGTGCTGGCATCCCAAACCTGTACCGTTCCATCTTTGCTGGCCGAGGCAAGACGTGTTCCATCGGGCGACCAGGCCACCCCCCATACATAATCGGAGTGACCTCGATAGGTGAGGAGAGTTTTCCCTGTGCTGGCATCCCAGATTTGCACTGTCTTATCCCAGGAGCCAGAGGCGATGCGCTTCCCATCAGGCGACCATGCGACTGCCGGTACCGAAGCAAGATGACCATGATAGGTGACGAGCATACGACCAGTAGTCGCATCCCAGACCTGTGCTGTTTCTGCTTTTCCAGGATCGGACTGGTTTCCACTACTCGAGACAATACGCGTGCCATCAGGCGACCAGGAGAGACCCCACACCGAATCAGTATGACCATGATACGTCAGAAGATTCTTTCCTGTTGTTGCACTCCAAACCTGTGCAGTCTGATCATCGCCTCCAGAGACAATACGTGTGCCGTCTGGTGACTGAGCCAGAGCATATACGGCCTCGGTGGCCACAATTCGAGCGTGGCCCTGATAGGTGATGAAACGAGTGGTTCCCAAAGATGGCGTCGGCGTGTGCATCTGATTAGCACTCGTGCCAGGTGCAGGAGACGGCGAGCAGGACATGAACAGGAGCAGGAAACTGCTGGCTACAACATATAGCCACAATCGACGCTTTGATGGTACATGCATCAGCTTTCCCTTTCAAATAAGCCGTTTGTAGTGAGGTGAAAATCATTACCACACGCCGCTTTTTCTGTAGTAGAGCATACCGAAAAAGTGAGGCCGAGAAAAGAACCACTTGCTATCTCTAGCAGAGGAACCACTTTGATCACAATCCCTGGTGATTCCCCAGAAATCGGCCAGAGATTCTTCGCTGCGCTCAGAATGACAAGCGGAAGTTCTGTCATTCTGAGCGCAGCGAAGAATCTGTCGCGTGCCTTCGACCAGCAGACCCGACTCCTGTCACCTTCATGTATGGGTCATCACCAGACAATCCCCCTTGACATACGCCAATTTTTGATTATACTTAAATCAGACCAATTGGTCTGATTTCTTGTTTTATATTACAGACCGATTGGTCTCAAATAGACTGACGTGACAAGTCTTTCAGAAAGTGAGCCGTCCCATGGTGCAAACCCCCTCTCTGCCATTATCATGTAATACCACTGCAACTCTCCATAAGCGAACGCTCTGGCGATCAGCCACCAGGCTCTTCTTGCAGGACTTTTGCGAAGCACCCTTTGTCGCATCACTCAAGCCGGATACCGGGTTACGCGCCTTCGCCCGCACACCGGAGCGAGAACACCACCTTTTAAAAACAATTGCCGAGCGTCCAGACAGTATGCTCACCCTGGCCTACACTGATCAGAACATCATCATTGGACAGGTGACTTTGGCTCCGGCTGACGGTTTCTGGGAAGGACTGGCAAATACGTATGAAATTGCTATCGAAGTCAGTGCCGAGTGGCGCAGGTGTGGCATCGCGCAGCAGTTACTGGGGCTGGTGTTTGAGCAAGATTGGCTTGAGGATATGATCATTATTGGCATGGGCCTCTCCTGGCATTGGGATATGGCGGGACTGAGACTAACAGGCCTTGCCTATCGTGCCATGATTGAGCGACTATTCGCCCACTACAGCTTCGCGGAATACCTTACTTCCGAGGGAAACATTCTCATGGACCCTGCCAACATCTTCCTGGCACGCATCGGACACCGTGTCGATACAGAAAACCTCTCAAGTTTCTACGACCGCCTACTGCAATCCGACAACCTCCCCGGTATGTGACTACTACTTTGGCAACCTTCAAGTGACAAGCAGGGATGCAAGGGGTGCAACCCCTTGACTGGGGCCTGGGGCTGTGCCCCAGTTTTCCCTCTCTCTCCTGCCGCCGTAGGCGGCCTGTCACATGAAGCGTGTCGGAGTACTATGGTAATTGGCTTGGTAACCATCCATTTGACAACGTCTGCTACAGTGCATATAGGCAAACTGAAAGGATAAATATATGAGCAAAGGTGAACAAACACGGGCCATGATCTTGGCGCGAGTTGCTCCACTCTTCAACCAGCAAGGGTACTTTGGAGCATCGCTCTCTGACATCATGCGGCAAACCGGAATGGAAAAAGGGGGCATCTATAACCATTTCAAGAGTAAAGAGCAGCTCGCACTCGAAGCATTCGATTATGCCTATGCCCTCCTCGATCAACGTATACGAGCGGCATTAGCCGATAAAAAACACGCCATTGAGCGGCTCTACGCCATGCTCGCCTACTTTCAGGACCTGGTAGACGATCCACCCATCGCGGGCGGTTGCCCCATTCTCAACACGGCCATCGAGGCAGACGACGCCGAGCCTGCGTTGCGTGATCGGGCGAGAGACGCAATGGACAAGTTGCGCAGTACCATCCAACGTATCATCTCCAAAGGTATCGAGCGTGGCGAGATTCGTCCCGCTGTCGATGGCGAAATGTGGGCCAGCGTGATGATCGCGACACTCGAAGGGGCTGTCATGTTGAGCAAGTTGTACCAGGATACCGTCCATATGCGCCGTGCGGTTGCCTACATGCGGCATTGCATTGAACGTGATCTTGTACCTTAGAAAGCATGGTTGGTAATAACTTGTTCTGGAGTCATGGCACGACCTTGCGACCAGGCCTTGCCAAAACCCTCTTCACCCAGGCGCGTTCGCGTGGTATTCACCACCTGCTGGTAGTCTGCCTGATAAATAGGTGGCATCGGCGTGCCAATTGCTTCACGTAGTGCCTCGGCTGCCCCCCACAGGTGTGCCGCCCACACCAGTTCGTCTTGCTCTGCTGCCACGGTGGCCAGCCCTTCCAGGCAAGGGGAAATGAATTCCTTATCGTGGATTTCTTGTAGCAGTGCGAAGGTCTCCTGGTAGAGTTGACGTGCAGCTACCAGGTCGCTCTGATAGGCGAGTACTCGCGCCAGAGCGATTTTCGCTTCGGCTACCCCCGCCCGTTCTCCAATCTCTTGCAAAAGTGCTATGCTCTCCTCAATCTGTTGGCGGGCTAGACTCTGCTCTCCATGTACCAAATGTATCTGTCCGAGCAAGCTGAGTTCATAGGCTATGATGGGCTTATTTCCGATCTCTTTCAAGAGTGCCAGACTCTGATTGGCCAGTACATGTGCTTGCTCCAGATCTGCTTGTGAGGTAAAGAGCATCTGGGCCAGAAGATAAAGCACCCAGCCGATACGCTCCCGCTCTCCTAGTTCTTGGTAGAGGGTCAGGCTCTCCTCAAAGAGCGTGCGTGCGCTCTTGTACTCGCCCTGCACAGCCGCGATGCGTGCTAACTGTGTCAGGCAGCGACCCCTCTTCCATCTATCACCGCCCGCTCGATATAACGTCACGGCCTCCTCTAATCTAGCACGGGCGGCCCCATAGTCACTTTTAGCCCAGTTAATATTCCCCAGTAAATCGAGGGACTCGCCCATGCCAATAGCGTCACCCAGTGCTTGATACAGTGTCAGACTCTCTCCAACCAACACCTCGACTCGCTCATAATCATCCAGAAAAAACGCCAGATCTCCTGCTATCAGCAGTGCCTTCGCTTGCACAGATGCAGCCACGCCCGCACGGAGAGCCAGTGCCTGTTCCAGGAAGCTCTGCCCTTCGCGGAAGTACCCGCGAATGGTCCAGAAGCGGAATGAGGCAGCACACAAGCGTAGGGCTTGCTCCGCCTGCTGCTTGCCTTTCTCTCCATCCGACCGTGCGCGTTCCAACAGCCAGGCGAGGGCTGTCCGCACGTTTTCATGCTCCTGCTCCAACCGAGCAAGCCACCTGACCTGCTCAGTCCCCTGTAAATAGGGTTCGGCTTCCTCCACAAGCCGCAGGTAGTATTCCGCGTGCGCCTCTCGGCTTCCTTCCAGTTCCCCGCCACTGTTCAACTGCTCTAGACCAAACTCGCGCAGCGTCTGCAACATCCAGAAGCGAACTTCGCCTTCCGCCTGTTCTTCCTGGCGCAGCAGACTCTTATCCACCAGGGATGTCAGATCTTCCAGGATGTCCCCTGCTAGCCCTCCAGCCGCCATGCACAACTCTTCGGCAGCTTGCCAACTCCAACCATCCACAAAAACCGCCAGACGGCGAAAGAGCAGTTGCTCCTCCGGCAGCAACAGGTTATAGCTCCAGGCAATCGCCCCACGCAGGGTTTGTTGCCGGACAGGCAAATCGCGTGCTCCTCCTGAAAGGACGGAGAGTCCATGCTCCAGGCGCGAAAGCAAGGTTTGTGGTGGAAAATGCTTGACGCGGGCGGCTGCCAGTTCAATCGCCAGCGGCAGTCCATCCACACGGGTACAGATGGCCGCGACGGCAGGCGCATTAGCGTTGGTCACTTGGAAATCTGGTTTCGTGGCCAGTGCTCGCTCGATAAAAAGTGCTACCGCCTCGTATTGTGAGAGGGTACTCACATTGGGCAGGTGTTTGAGATTGGGCAGGGACAGTGGCGGGACGGCAAACTCATGTTCGGCTCGCACATGCAGCCCTTCTCGACTAGTGACCAACACTTTGAGATTGGAGCACGCGGCGAGCAAGTCGGCTACGATCACGGCAGCATCAGCCACCTGCTCAAAGTTATCCAGTAGCAGCAGCAACTGTTTCTCTTTCAGTGCTGCTTGCAGGAACGGGAACAGCGGTTGATCGCTGGCTTCACCGATAGCAAGCGTTTGGGCGATAGCGGATAACACTTGCGTGGGCTGGCTCACGGGAGCTAGTGCCACCACGAAAACCCCATCTGTGAAGTGATCACAGAGTTCAGCCACAACCTGCAAGCCCAGGCGCGTTTTCCCTACTCCACCCGGCCCCGTCAGCGTCACCAGTCGCACCTCCGGACGGCCCAGCAACCGTGTGATGGTCGCCACTTCCTTCTCACGCCCAATGAAGGGAGTTGGTTGAATGGGCAGATTGTTGGGGTGCATATCAAGCGTTTTGAGAGGCGGGAAATCGGCAGGCAGGCTCTCCAGGCTCAATTGAAAGAGGTGGCTGGGCCGTTGTAGGTCCTTGAGCCGATGATCCCCCAGGTCTTTCAGGTATGTATCCCTGGGCAACTGCTGCTCCACCAATTGACAGGTTGTTGGTGAGAGTAAGATCTGTCCACCATGGCCAGCACCCATGATGCGAGCGGCGTGATGCACGTCTATGCCAATGTAGCCATCCGCAGTCAACGTTGGCTCGCCCGTATGTAGGCCAATGCGTACCCGTACCATCGCGTCCGCGGGCCAGGAATAGTCCGCGAGAGCATGTTGGATGGCTGCGGCAGCACCAACAGCATCGGTGGCACGGGCGAAGGCGACAAAGAAGGCGTCACCCTGCGTGTCCACCTCGTGTCCGTGGTACTGCTGGAACACGTTACGCAACAAACGCCGACAATCGGCTAGCACATTGGCATAGCGTTCGCCCAGCTGCCGTAAGAGGCGCGTCGAGCCTTCCATATCAGTGAAGAGTAGCGTGACAGTTCCAGTGGGTAGATCAGCCATGAAAGAGGCTTCTCCTCGTCTAGTCTCATCATATATAAAGAAAGGTTTTCCTTCAAGGAATATCTATTGATTCTATCATAAACATATAGAGGGCGTATCGCTATAAGTATGCCATCTCCCTTTCTTTACATCGGGCCACCCTCTAGCAAAAAATCCCATTTCTGCCTGTCTCGCTACCTCCTGGCGAAATGTGGGCGGTAAATGTCCTCTCAATGGTCTCCAAATATACCATTCATGGTACTTAAATAGTATTCAATTGTCCATATATTCCATATATAATTACTTCCGTAAGCAGATCGCGATGGGCCCATTCGAATTGCGAACACATTCCCTGCACCTGTAGGGATCGGTGAAACGACCATTGGTTTGCGTGAAAAGCAAACAAAAAAGGAGTATCGATGAATAAGATACGGTGTTTCTTCGCGGCCATCGCGCTTTTAGCGACTCTAGGTGGGTTCTCTGTACAAGGAATGGGATCGATAGCCAATGCAGCTTCTAGCCAGCATGCTAGTGCGGTCAGCTCTCAACTCGCAGCTGGGCAGTTGGCAGCCAGGCCCTACTGGCCTTGTCCCGCGCCAGGAAGCGACTGCTAGCTCAAAACGTCGAGCTTTGACTGGCTCAATGCACAGGTGGAGCAGGATGGTATTCACTGTCCTGCTCCACCTCTATTTTGCTCAAAATCTTGGCCAGGTGCCTGCGAACGGTGATTGTATCTGAATGTTCAGGGCCAAGTATCTTCTCGCAAATGCTGAGTGCCCTTTCGCAAAGAGACTGTGCCTCTGCGTAGCGACCTTGTGCAAAGAAGAGTTCAGCCAGGTCGTTGAGTCTTTCTGCAGTAGCGGGATGCTCAGATCCATGTGTCTTCTCAATAATAGTGAGGCTCTGCTTCCAAAGCGTCTCAGCCCGCTTATTGTTTCCTTGTTCATACGAGAGCCTTGCCAGTAGGTTGAGGTTTTGGGCAATGAGGAGGTGCTCAGGATCCAAGACTCGTGTACTGGTTGCCAGGGCCTGCTGCAAAAGCGGCTCGGCCTGCTCATACCTTCCCTGCTCTAGATAGAGCTTCCCCAGAT
The DNA here is from genome assembly GCA_051004815.1 of Ktedonobacteraceae bacterium. Lineage (GTDB taxonomy): Bacteria > Chloroflexota > Ktedonobacteria > Ktedonobacterales > Ktedonobacteraceae > JBBQXY01. Next base: position 9,269 of record JBPCJY010000060.1, on the reverse strand, counting down.
TGATGAAGGAAGTCAAGGTGTCGAGATGCTCAGAGCCGAGCAACTGCTCGCGGATGCTGAGTGCCTGTTGTAGGAGAGGCTCGGCCTGCTCATACTTTCCCTGGGTACGGTAGAGCACGCCCAGGTCATTGAGGCTTAGGGCAGTAGTGGGATGTTCCAGCCCGAGTTCCTTTTCGCGAATGGCCAGGGCTTGTCGGTGGAAGCCTTCCGCTTGCTCGTAGTCGCCTTGAATACGACAGAGTACCGCCAGCTCGTTGAGACTGTCCGCTGTAGCACGATGCTCAGGCCCTAACACCTGCTTGCGAATAGTCAGAGCCTGTTGATGAAGGGATTGGGATTGGGGATAGAAGCCATGGAAACGCAGAAAAGCTCCGGCCTGGTAGAGCAGCTGCGCTGCCTCCAGAAAGTGGAGATGGTAGTGTTTGATAAGGGTTGCGCACTCCTGGACGTGGGGCAAGTAATACTGATGGTTTTTGTCAGTGTCATAATAGCCCTCTGGAAAGGCAGCATTGACGGCTCGCACCGTCCGCTCTGCCCATATGCGTTGGGTTTCCTGATCAAGGCTCTCCTTGAGCACAGTTTGGACGAGCCGATGGATCCTCAGCATGTGTGTGCTTCCATCGCGTCGCACCAGTGAGTACCTGCGCAACACCTTTAAGGCTTCGTTGAGCTTGAACGGATCGGCAGCGGCGGCCCCAAGGACAATGCCCAATTCGGCGGCACTTCGCGTCAGTAGCTCTTCTGGGATGGCATCGGGAGCCAGAAACGCGCACAGGCGCAGCGCATCGGCGGCAGCGGGACTCTCCTGCTCGACCTGCTGAAACGAGAGCGACCAGGTGGTGAGTACCGTGTCAGGATAGTCGAGTAAGAGGCTACCGCGCTGCGCAAGCAAGTCTTTGCGGTGCGTAGCATAGAGGCTGAGATAATCCGTCAGGCTACATCCTGTCTCCTCCACGTAAGCAGCAGCCTGGACGATAGCCAGTGGCAATCCATCCATCTCCTTCACGATGCCTTCAGCAGCGACCCGGTCCTCTGTCTTCACATGGTCGAGGGGAAGATGCATATCCAGGATTTTGGTCCAGTGCAACAGCAGCAGGATACCTTCTTGTAGACTCAGTTTCTCCACTTCGACACTGGCCGCAATCGCGCCTGCCGCTTGAGCGCGAGTGGTGAACAAAATATAGCCTTTGTGGCCTGTGGGCAAGAACTCCTGCGCCAGAGGCAGGTCGTCGGCATTGTCCATGATGAGCAGCCAGTCCTCGTGCGCAGCCAGCCACAGCTTGACAGCTGCCACAATCCGTCGTTGATCCTGCCCATCTTTTTCTGGGAGCTTGAGCAGTTGAGCCAGTGTCACAAAGTCAGCGACGAGTGTTTCACGCTTGGCGGCCCGTATCCAGAACACGTTGGCATATTCGTCGCCGTAGCGGAAGGCGTATTCGGCTGCTGTCTGCGTTTTGCCAATACCGCCCAGTCCAAAGAGGGATTGCGCCTGGGACTGCGTCAATGCAGCCGTTTTCGCCGTCGAGAGCCGCTCGTGGAGCGTTGCCAGCAGATGTTCGCGACCCGTGAAGAACGGGTTGTGCGCAATGGGAATGCTCCATATCCTGGAACCTTCCTCTGCTGGTAGCACCAGGCTAAGCTCAGCAGGTGGTGGTGGCATCAAGCTAAGCTCACCATGCTCTGATGGTGGCACCAGGCCAAGCTCATCAGGCGTTTTGCCAAAAACCTCACCGAGTCGCTGACGAAAATAGGGAAAGGGAAAAGTCGAGCCGTTTTCCCAGCGACTGATATTGACGGGTGTCGTGCCGATCCGCTCGGCTAACTCCCGCTGCGACCATCCGCGATCTACGCGTGCCTTGCGCAAGTGAAGATTAGGCGGGAACTTCCTGGCGTTTTTTACCACTACCTGCCTTCCTTTCTTCGCGTGGGCGGAGAAAAAACGAGTGCAGACGGCTCTATAAACTCAGCTATATCAAGATGTTAAGCACCTGATAACAATGTTATTTCTCTGCCGGTAGTGCTTATGGCATACTTGAATGCAGAGGCTAGCCTTGCGAATCCCCATATAATGAACTTTGTTGATCTTCATTGTAGCGGTTTTCACAGGTTAGCGCAATATGTACATCTGTTCCACTTAATGTCTGTTCCACTTAGTATTGGAAGCAATTTTTATTGGCACTGTCCGTATGTGTTTGTAGCAATGAGTAGGACTCATGGCAAAGAGGAAAGGAAAAGGCAATGTGTATCGTATACATGCGCGTCCAATGTTCCGATACGTTCTCTGAGGTGCTTGTAGATGATGTGGAGCATACCGAGCTTACAATCGAGGGTATTGTAGGCACAGCTTTATTGGAGGTTTTCGATACCGTGTCTATCGAAAATATAATAGTCCATCCCTCTCCAAAACGCAACGATGAGGATGAAGACCTGGAGTAGCCCCTGTATATTATCCCTGCGCCTGCTTCAGCAAAGCAGCACATTTTTCGCCAATCATCATGCAGGTCATGCATGGATTGACACTGATCATGGTAGGGAATATCGATGCATCCGCTACTCTCAGCTGGTGAATGCCTTTGACACGCAGTTGCGCATCAACAACAGCGAACGGATCATGGATATCTCCCATTTTGCAGGTGCCTGCTGGATGATACACCGTATTGGCCGTGCGCCGTGCGTATTCAGAGAGCTTCTGCTCATCTTGTACGTCCCTACCAGGCGCAAGCTCTCTTTTTATCCATCGTTGTAACGCCGGCTGCCCGGCAATTCTCCGTGCAAGCTTCATTCCTGCCAGGAGAATTGCTTCATCATATCCCTCTGGATCGGTAAAATAACGAAAATCAATCAGCGGTGCATCTTTAGGATTGGGCGAACGCAGCCTTACCGTTCCCTCACTTTTCGCCCGTGGCACATTGGGCGTCATAGAAAATCCGTATCGTGCTGTTGGATAGCCTAGTGGAACAGTGTTCCAATCAAAAGGCACCAACCCGAAATGAAACATAAGATCAGGAATAGGTGCAGCAGGAAATATTTTGCTGAAGAGGCCCACTTCCCAATATTGCGTTGTTTCATCCGGCACAGCTTGCTTCGTTTCCCAGATCATCACCCCCTCAGGATGATCGATGAGATGCTCTCCCACCCCCGCTAACTCACTTTTGAGCGGGATACCCATCTCGTCTAAGTGTTCTCGTGGGCCAATACCTGATAACAAAAGCAATGCAGGCGTATTGAAGGTTCCGCAACACAGGACGATTTCTCTGTTAGCTCCAATAATAGCGGCATCCGCTTCGACAGCATAAGCAGTGTTGTTCTCATCTACGAGTATTTTGTTCACAAAGGTATTGGTGAGCAAAGTGAGGTTTGGGGCCGCTGTAAGTACAGGGTGGATGTAAGCTTGCGAACTTGACTGCCGGATACCGTTCCGCACATTGAGCTGAAATATGCCGACTCCCTCACGTAATTCGCCATCGCTATTAAAAGTAATCAGCTCAAAACTGGCTTGTTGCGCCGCTTCTAAAAAAGCCTGACTTAAAGGATTGATGCTGGGCTGCTTTTCAATAGACACCTTTGCAAATACGTTATCAAAATAGCGTTGTGTCTCACGAGCATTCCACCCCTCGCACCCCGCTTGTTGCCAGCTATCCATATCATAAGGGGCAGCACGAAAGGCTATGCACGAATTATGAGAACTGCATCCCCCCAGGACACGTCCACGGCTATGGCGGATCAGCGAATTGCCGCGCACCTGTTTCTCGATGCTGTAATCGTAATCGAGTTCGGTCCCCAACAGATTCGGCCAATTGATAACGGATAAAATTTCTGCATTGCCAGCGTCAGTAGGCCCAGCCTCAATAAGACAGACGCTCGTGCCAGGATTTTCAGCCAATCGTGCCGCAACAACCGCACCCGCCGTCCCTCCCCCAACAACAATGTAATCATAGTACTGCTCTATTTCCATCATGTTTCACCCAGAACTCCCACTTTTTTATTCGCAACGCACGAACCGGAAACGTAGCACAGCAAGCTACTGCCGTACAAAGAGATGCAAGATGTACATAGTATAGCAGTGTTTGAGCAGCCCTCGTATAAAAGCCATAAAGCAAGGGTTCACCCCTTCCATGGATGATCGCGTATATCATTGCGGATGAAGGAGAGGAAAGCAGCGGCAGCCGGAGCATGATAGACTTTCGCGGGCCAGGCGAGCAAGACCGTTCGCACGGGAGGAGTAGGGCCAAGCGAGACAACCGCTACCTCTCTTCCTGGAGCTTCGGCCACGGATCGGGGGAGTACGGATACGCCTAGCCCTTCAGCAACTAACGAGCGAATCGTACCGAGTTCACCGCTCTCGAAGAGAATGCGAGGGGTAAAGCCAGCTACCAGGCTCCTTTGAATAACCGTGTGCCTCAATCCAGAGCCGGGTTTAAATAACACAAACGGCTCATCCCGTAGCTCTTCCATTGTTACATTTTGATGGTGCGCCAGAGAATGATCGGGAGCAACCACCAGGACTAACTCCTCGGTCAAGAGCTTTTCCGTTACAATCGATGACGCAGTGAGTTCCGGTGGCCACGAGGCGTCTATTATCTGGATTACGGTTAGGTCTAGCTGCCCCGTATTTAAGAGTTCTAAAAGTCGCTCTGTGGCCTCTTCGCGCAAGACGATCTCGATTCCCTGATAACGTGTATGGAATCTTGACAACAGCGCGGGAAACCGAAATGCTTCAAGGGATTGTAATGCTCCAATTACTACACGCCCTCGCGCTAGTCCAGTATATTGCTGCATCTCCATCTGGGCCCACTCTACTTCGGCCAGAATATGTTCCGCTCGCACTAACAAAGCCTCGCCCGCCGAGGTAAGGCGCACTCGGCGGCTTGTGCGTTCAAAGAGCGCGACCCCGAGTTCGCGCTCCAATTGTTGGATTTGCTGTGAGAGTGCCGGTTGAGCAAGGTTCAGTTCCCTTGCCGCTTGCGTAAAATGCTTTCGGTGTGCTACCGCGACGAAATAGCGTAATTGGCGCAACTCCATGACCGCTCCAATTATAAGGAATATCTATTGATTCTATCATAAACATATATTGGACTTATCAATATAAGTATGCCATACTCTTCTTAAGAGATCAATATGAGAAACTTCCTGTTCTTTTACTATTCATTCGTACGTAAGGAGAATATGTATGGCACAAATCGGTTTCATAGGACTTGGTAAAATGGGAGGCCGCGTCGCTAAGCGCCTCCTGGATGCTGGACATACCGTAACTGGCTACAACCGTACAAAGTCAAAAGTTCAATGGTTGCTGGACGCGGGCATGCAGTGGGGCGAGTCCCCACGCCAGGTTGCGGAAGTTGCCGCTGTGACGTTCAGCATGGTGACAAATACCGCCGCTTTGCACGAGGTACTCAACGGGAACGATGGCATCCTGGCAGGTTTGGCAGCAGGCAAGGTCTATATCGACATGAGTACGATAAGCGTCAGCACCTCGCGTGAGATCGCTGAGCAGGTCGCGGCCAGAGGCGCACACATGCTCGATGCGCCGGTCTCCGGCAATGTGCTACATGTGGAAGAGGGAACGATATCCATGATCGTAGGCGGCGATCAGCCCATCTTTGAAGAGGTCAAGCCTATCTTACAAGACATCACTCCGAAAGTGAGCTACGTGGGTGGAAACGGTCAGGCTATCCTGATGAAAATTGCCATCAACCTCAGTTTGCCGGTGCAATTTCTAGGCTTTTGCGAGGGAATATTGTTAGCTGAGAAGAATGGCATCCCCCGTGAAACAGCCGTCGAGGCTTGGCGCAACAGTGCTCTGGCTTCGCCCGCCACCTGGCATCGCGCCCCATTTATTCTCGAAAAGCCCGACGAGATCTGGTTCGACGTGAACATGATGCAGAAAGATTTGCTTCTGGCTTTGGAGTTGGGGCGAACATCAGACGTTCCACTGCTATCGGTTGCCCTCTCCAACGAACTGCTCAACGCTGCTCGTGCTATGGGTATGGCCCATGAAGATTTTGCCGTCATGTTCGATGTACTGGCCCAAATGTCCGGGGTGAATAAGGAGTGATGGGTAACTACAGGCAACTACAGCCTGAATGAAGGGAGATTTCCATGCATCATGTAGCCAACTACGATAAAGCGTCTTTCCAGGTGCCTCCTGCTTACGCGAAACACAGTCAGGGCTATGCTCGGCTAGCGTTAGTTGACCATACCATTGCCGGTGCGGTTCATACAGGGCTAGGACTCGGCAAACTCGCTGCGCATGGCACACTAGACCCGCACGTACACTTCTACGAGGAGGCATTCTTTATTCTAGAGGGGCAGGTTCTAGAGCGCATCGATGAGCACGACTATCACCTTGGCCCCGGTGATTACGGCATCATCCAGGCTGGCGTGCCACATGCCTTACGCAACCTAAGCGACCAACCGGTACGCTGGTTAGAAATGCTCTCACCACAACCAAAGGCACCCGCCCAGGAGCGCGATACCTTCTTCCTCAAGACTGAAACTGCCCCCAGCCAGGGCAATCCTCCCGATTTCCGCGACCCCATGACGCGCTATCTCGGTCACTTTGACGACTCACAGATGCCGCCGCCCAGCCAGTTGCAAATGCAGGGGTACCGGGGCAGCAGCATATTTGGCATCTCCTTGAAAATGCTGGTGGATCATATGCTTGGAGCGCAACACCTGACCCTGTTTATGGTGGAGTTCCAGCCCGGCGGTGAGGGCAATATCCACGACCACCCTTTCGAAGAGTCCTATTTTCTCCTGAGCGGTGAGGCTGAAGCAATCCTGGACGGCAAAACGTATCATGTGAAAGCAGGCGACTATGTCTGGACTGGCGTAGGCGGCACGCATGGCTTCTTCAACAAAGGAACGGTTCCCGTGCGCTGGATCGAAACCCAGACACCCCAACCTCCCAACCAGCAAGGCTTTCGTTTCCCAGCCGATTGGGCCTATCTAGCAGAAAAACTAAACACCCAGGATGCCCGATAGCAAGCCACCGTAGTAGTCCACCAATCTTCATTCGACGAGTGACAACCGTTCGTAGGGACAGGGGGATGCGGGGTTGTGGAGGTGGGGGCCTTGTGCCTGTCCTGCACCCTGTCTGGGGGACAGGTAATGGGGTCTCGATACTTCCTACAGGACGCGGACAAGCACAAGGTCCCCCATCTACCCCACACTGCCCCTTGTCCCTACGCACACCGTCGCCTTCTTCCCAAAAACCTCCCTGTGTAAACCCTCTTGCGGTCGCCCTGGTCGCCCCTGGTATTCACAGACCCTGTTGAAGTACCGCTCCCCAGGTTGACGAAGTAGCCCCCTTCGGGTACATTGTTACTGGAGCGAAAGAATAGTCTAGTCTGTGCCTCCCAGTTTGGCGAAAGGAAATGACCTTATGAAGACGATGGACAGCGAGATCAGAGATGAAGTCTTTGTAGACGAGTACACCGGTGGGCTTGTAGGCCCAAGCCTGGGCTTCGCGGCGACTATTAAGGATGGTGGACACATTCGCTGTGTCGTTCCGCCCGGTTGCTGGGGGCCGATGATCACACCAGAATTTCATGGCGGACACGAGGTAACGCGCCCGGTAGCCGTAGAGGGAGCGCAAGTCGGCGATGCCTTGGCTATCACCATCGAATCTATGCGCGTACTCTCCCTGGCAACCTCTTCCGGTACCATGGTGACGAACAGCGCGGCCTTTGGCGATGATCCTTTCGTTGATAAGAAATGTCCGGGGTGCGGTACGCCGTGGCCCACCAGCCGTGTTGAGGGAACCGGGGAGAGCAGTATTCGCTGCGCTAAGTGTGGGGCGGTCATCAACCCATTCAGCTTTGAGGAGGGGTACACCATCGTCTTCGATCACGATGGCCAGGTGGGCCTGACGATGGACGCCGCTAACGCTCACGATTTTGCACAACGTGCTCGCGAGATGGCAGCCCTTCCACCAAACGCACGCCAGCACCCCATCCTCCTCTTTGAGCCACATACCATTCCCGGTGTACTTACCCGTCTGCGTCCATTTATTGGCAACATTGGCACAACGCCGAGTGCTGACCTGCCCGACTCACACAACGCCGGGGACTTCGGCAGCTTCCTGATCGGGGCGCGTCACCCGTATGGCATGTCGCTGGAAACACTCAATCGGGTCAAGACCGATGCGCACCTGGATACCAATGAAGTACGCCCCGGCGCGGTGCTTATCTGCCCGGTGAAAATTGAGGGCGGCGGCGTCTATATTGGCGATTGCCATGCCAACCAGGGCGATGGCGAACTGGGTCTACATACCACCGACATCACCGCCGAGGCCCGTGTGCGCGTCAATGTCATCAAGCACCTGGCATTGGATGGCCCCATTCTGTTACCCGTGGCCGAAGATTTGCCCTTCATCGTGCGACCCTTCTCCAAGGAGGAACTGGCGGCAGGTGGACGGCTAGCCCAACGCCACCATGTCGCGCTACAGCGCAGCGTCGGCCCCGTCCAGTTCATCGGTACCGGGCCAACCCTGAACGAAGCGACTGATAATGCCATACAGCGAGCTACCGAAGTGCTGCACATGACGCAGGCAGAAGTGCGCAATCGCTGCACCATAAACGGCGGAGTCGAGATTGGTCGCCTACCCGGTGTCGTGCAGTTAAACATGCTCGTACCCTTGGACAAACTCGACGCCATCGGCATCGGTCACTACGTTCGTCAACAATACGGCCTATAATTCGCCACCCGCGAGAATGGTTTCCCAGCTGTTCTGCTTCCTGCACATTGCAAAGCAAGGGCAGAACAGCTCTACGTGTTTTTTAAGAAGGAGGGAGCCATGCATGTATCCATCGCACTCTATGGTGCGGCGCGAGTCGTCATCAGTCAACCTCTGGTCGATCTTTCGTTCGACATTCCCGCCATCACGCTGGGACAGGTGCTGGAAAAGATGATCGCTACCTACCCACGAGCGCGACCATACTTGCTGGATGAATCAGGATCGTTACCATCCTACATGCGCGTACTCATCAACGATGTCCGCCCAAACCCTGACGCCACCCTCGCGACACTACTCCTCGACAAGGACCGCGTATCCTTGCTAGTAGCTGTAGCCGGCGGGGCAAGCCGCAGCCAGGACCTATAAACGCCCTGTAGGGGCCGATTTATCGCGCCCATCGCCGCACCCTGCCTGGGGGCCCTTTCACTCGTAGGTTTTTTGGAAACGCGCTGACCTCGCCTGTCATTCTGAGCACCGCGCAGAATCTGCGTGCTGGCCGACGAGAGATTCTGCGCGGTGCTCAGAATGACAG
>JBPCJY010000059.1:0-62181 GCA_051004815.1 Ktedonobacteraceae bacterium | reverse complement strand
ATGATTATCTCTTCGGTTCGCATCAGGTTGTGCTCCTTTTCGCCATAGTTTTGCTCTTGGCTCAAGAATCGCACAACCTTCTTTCTTTTGCAAACCCTACCTTTCAACTAGCAACATTGGTTATATAGTGGTTAATCTACTCGTGCTTATTGTTTTGCCGATAAATATACGTATCGAGGGGGATGATGGTTGTGAGGGAATGGTTCACCAGAAGTTTTTCGCGCTGTGTACCACGAGGGTACCGTGCCTTTGAGAAAAATGCTGGCCCTTACCTGAGTAAGCAGTCGGGCCTGCCAACTTGTCTTGGAGGGCCAGCATTTTTCCTGTAGAAAACTTAACGCAACTTCTCCTTCAAGAAGTTGACGGCCAGGGGCCAGGCTTCGGCGGCGACCTTTTCGTTGCCCATGCCATGATCGGGATTGAGAAAGGCATGGCCGGCATCGTAGACTTTGACGGTGTGATCTTTGCCAGCTTCCTTGTACATTTTCTCGATCTTCTCCACTTGTGCCATGGGAATGCTGTCATCTCGTCTGCCAAAGAATGCCAGCACGGGGGCGTTGACCTGTGCCACGTCGGCTGGCTTGGGATCATAGCCACCGGGATAGAATGGGACGACCGCGCCCAGCTCATGATAGCGCGAGGCGACAACGTAGGTCATCATGCCACCAACACAGAAGCCCATCAAGCCGAGCTTTTTTGGTTCGACATTAGGCATGGCTTTGACTGTTTCTAGCGCACCAATAATCTCTTTAGCGGCCCGGTCGATGTTACCCGCGATCATCATGACCATTTTCTGGGCATCGTCCGGCTCGGTAGCAATTTTGCCATGAAAGAGGTCGGGAACGGCGACGACAAAGCCTTCCGCTGCCAGTCGCTGGGCCAGGTCGCGAATATGAGGTTCGATACCCCACCATTCCTGTATCAATACCACGCCAGGATGTGTGGCATTGTCATCGGGCTGTGCCACAAAAGCATAGGCATTATTCCCATTGACCTTCAAGTCAACGTTGGATGTACGTACTACTGCCATAAAACAAACTGCCTTTCAAAATACTGTTGTTTTTGTTGTTGCTGCAACTTTCAATATTATATCTTATTATTCCAGGCCGTAGGAATACCTTGTACCTTACAATCACATAGTCTCAATAGTGTTTTTCAATTGGAGTACTTCGGTGTCGAGGGGAGTGAGTTGCTGGCGGATGGCGACGACTTTTGCTTGTTCGGCTCGCACGAAGCGGATGTAGGGGGCGAGAGCATCGTAGACGCGTTGGATGGAGCTATTGAGTTCTTTGCTGAACTGTTCGTTCATGAGCGTGTGGAGATGCTGGCGCAGTTCTTGCATTTTCTCATCGAAGTCGCGCTTGGCCTTGGCCTTACGGGCCGGAAGGATGAAGAGACCAAAGATGACGGCCACCGCTCCAGCGGTGATGCCCGTTACGTCCAGAAAGGTGAAACCGATGGCGGCGGCTGCTACCGCGCCGATAGTGCCAAGGGTCAGTCCACCCGCCCCAAAGAGCAGTGCTTGTACAACAGTGCTTTGTAAGCCTTCCGAGAGTTGCTGCGCCTCCGCTTGCTGATCAAAGGCTTCCACCAGCTTGCTGGCTCGTTCAAAGACCGCTCGCAGGAGTGATTGCCGGTTATAGTCAAATTGCCGATTGATGGTGCCAATCATCTGATCATCGCGGATACTGCTCGCTTTGCGCCTTTGATCCAGGTAGTCCATGATGGATTGGCGCAGTTTCTGCTCCTGGTCGGCCAACCAGTCGGTAAGGTCTTTGACGGCACTATCAATACGCGACGCGCTATCGCCGACGACGGCCTCTTCAAATTGGCGGCGAATCTTGTCGGCTCTGACCAGCTCAAGTGTGTGGCGTAAACGGATGGTATCGTCAAAGAAGCGGTCGCCGCGCTGGCTCATCTCCAACACGATATTCTCAATTTCGCCCAATCGATGGGCGAAGTTCTGTTCCATCTCCTGGCGATATTGCTGCAAGTTGGCCTCGATAGCATTCACTGTGCGGTTGTCTTCGGTGAGCAGACGCGAACGCTCCTCAACGGCTCCCTGTGTTTCCGCGATGAGACGCTGCATAACACCCAGGGGACTGAGAAGTTTCAGACGGGCGCGTTCGCCTTCGTCTAACTTGTGGAACAGGTAGTTTTCGAGTGTACCGATGCGACTGCTCTCCCACAGGCGAATGGCATCATGGCCAATTGCGGTATACGATTGTTGGGCCTGCAAGACGGAAACCGGGAAAATTTCCGGTTGGAAGCCGAGCAAACGCTGACAACTATCGGAAATAAAGGCCAATGCCCTGGCAAAGTCCGCCTGTGTACGATAAAGGTCAGCTTTGTTGAGCACGATCATGATTTTTTTACCCCACCGCTGAATCCCCTCCAGGAAGGCTCGTTCGCTCTCGGTAAAGGGACGGTCGGCAGAGGTGACGAGCAGGATGAGGTCGCTGCGGGGAATAAAATCCTTCGTCATACGCTCATGTTCACGCACGACTGCATTGATGCCAGGAGTATCGACGATGCTGATATTCCGCAAGAAGTCGGCGGGGTAGAGTTGCTCGATGGTGTACTGATCAAGCTGCGTTTGGCGACTTTGTTCGCCGTAACGTATTTTGGTGATTTTGGCAGTGGTGGGCGTGACACCTTCTGGCAAGACGGGAGAGCGTAATAGAGCATTAATCAACGCCGATTTGCCCGCGTTGAATTCGCCTACAATGACCAGCAGAAAGAGTTCGTCAAGCGAAGTGATAACCTGCTCTAATGTTGAGGCATGAATGTCCACCCCCTCGATGTTGACCAGGCAAGTTTTTAGCGCGTTGGCTATGTGCCGCTCCCGCTGTAATATTGCTCGTTGTTGGGTATGTGCATCTATTTTTGGCATAGCCTAAACTCGCTCCCAAATCTCCTGAAGTATGCTTACCCTACTGTCCCAGAAGCTTACACAGATAGGCTTTTGGGAATGAGGTGATGGTATGCGTAGGGACAGGGTACCCTGCCTGGGGGGCAGGTAATAGTGAAGAGGGGATGCGGGGGCCTTGTGCCTGTCCTGGTGGGGATTCTGTACTTCCACCGAGGACAAGCACAAGGCCCCCACTCAACCCCACGCTTCCCCTTGTGTCCCTACGCACTCCGAAAAAACCACCCGTGTAAGACTTCCCAGAGTGGCGCAATTCATTACGCTCCTACATACTATATATAATACTGTGTTTCCCCAGCTCTTAGACTCAACTGAGGCATGACTACAGCTAATCTTGTTAAGCGGAATAGACTTTGAGATTGCTAAAGACGGCTTCTCCTCCATGGCCATAATCATAGCAGGCAAGGCCTAGACCGCCGATGGTGTACGTGGAGTCCGTAATTTCTTTGAGAAATATCCCGTTAACGTAGAATTTGAAATCATTATTGTTGACGATCACTTGTAAGGTGTTCATGCTTTGCCCATGTTGGATGCCGGGTGATGCGGTCCAGCCTAGTAGCGCTTTGCAAGCACAGTCAAAAAGCGAAATTTTATACGCACCCAGGCTAGGACTTACTTCAAAGAAGTAGGAACTTTTCGTATCGTTTTGGACATAAAATAACAGACCGCCAGAAGAAACGTGGCTTTTGATACTCATATCAACAGTGATCACAACATTCTGATATTTTTGGTTGCTTTCCAAACATGGCTGTGGCTGTGTTGTGCGCGACGAGGCTGAGATATGATAGCCATCCTGCTGAAAGCTGCAAAAGGTTCTGCCATTATCCCAGGCCGCATTTTTGGTAGCGGGATTGTTGGCATTATTGAGTGGGTCATGATAGGTAGGTGGACCAGCAATGGCAGTTTGGATAACACCGACGGTTGCTGTCGCGTGAGCAAATGCGATGGCAGTGGCGTCTCTATTAGCTATGCCTGTAGCAGTCGCATGAGCATTGGATGTAGCAGTCGCACGAGTATTGGATGTAGCAGTCGCATTGAGTGCTGCTATCATTTGGTTATGGGTGTTCCAGATGAAATAGATTGGAATCGTGCTACCCAGGATGATGAGCAATGCCAGGCTGGCGAAGAATATCTTGCTAGCCTTCCAAGGGAGAGTATCATCATCGTGAAAGGAGCGTACTTTACCCTTAGCCTTGTCTGGTATGACCGTGAGTGTGATGATGATCGTGCCTCTGGAGCCATCATTGTGCAAGGTTCCTTTACCGTCCAAACGGATGATTTGTCCATCCTGTGCATTGGGCGGTATGGAGACGGAAAGAGGTTGACCGCCAGGAATTGCTACCGTTGTTGTGAGACCGGCTTTCGCCTCAGCTGCTTTGATCGTCAGTGGAACGTTAAGTGGTGGTGGCGGCTGAAGAATAGCCGCTTGCAGTGCCTCGGCAAATTGCGTGATCGTTGGGTAGCGAGCAGCAGGATTTTTCGCTAACGCACGCAAGATAACAGTGTCGATAGCAGCGGAGAGCGTAGGTTTGAGCCTGCTTGGTGGCAAGGGGTCTTGCTGACTGTGCTGCCGATAGAGTTCTAGCGTATTTCCTGTAAACGGCAGATGGCCCGTGAGCAGTTGGTACGTGATAATTGCTAGCGAGTATTGATCGCCAGCTTTGGTAGGATGGCCTTCCCACTGCTCAGGTGCCATATAGGAGAAGGTACCGATGGCCCTGGTGGTCAAGTCTATCCCACTGATTTTCGCGATGCCAAAATCGGCGAGCAGGATGTGGGGATTGCTCAAATCGCTGGTCTTATTGTCAATGAGAAAATTGGACGGCTTCACATCGCGGTGCATGACGTTCTGGTTATGGGCGCACTGCAATGCATCGGCAGCCACGCGGATGATTGCGCCGACCTCCTGCAAGGGTAACATGTTCCGAAAACTTCCGGTACGTTGCTTCACCCAACGTTCCAGTGTGCCATCTTTGATGTATGGCATGACCAGATAGGTAAAGATGGTAGCATACTGAATTTCTTCGCCATATTCAAAAAGTGGCAAAATATTGGGGTGACGGAGACCGCCAACGATCTGTGCCTCTTGCTTGAATTGGTTGACGGCCTGCTTGAGGTCACCATCGGTGGAGAAGGACGCGAGATCCGATTGTGCCAATTTGATAGCTACCTCACGACCCGGCAAGCGTATATCATCCGCGAGATAGACATCGTTCGCGCTTCTCCCGATAAGGTCTTTCAGGCGAAAATGGCCGAGCTGCATTCCTGTCAGCAACATACGGTATTCCTATCTACAATCAGTGCAGTAGAGTGAAGATGTGTAGCTCTCTCGAAGGGTACTATAGCATATTATCTATCTGATTGAAAGAGTGCTCTTTTTCGCAAAAAAGCCTTGACAAAGCGCAACATTTACAGGTACACTCGTATTACGAAACCGTTAACCTCGTTAGCGGCTGTTTGACCGATGTTTCCCCTAAAAATGTAAGAGGACGACAAACATGGCGCACGCACATTCTTATACTGCATCATATATTATGTCTATGCTCACCCTTTGCGGCACCATTTTCATGGTGTGTCACAAAGTGTCGCTGTCCTCTGCACGTTTACTACCTATGCTTACTTGATGAGCATCAGCTTAACCACATAAGACGTACCAGGGGTGCAGGCGACAAGCCTGCACCCCTTCTTTATATTCCAAGCTATTCATTCATGAAAGCAGACAGAGGTGAGAGATGACGACGACACACGAGGATGAACCCGCACGTAAACGCTACTACATTACAACAGCTATTGATTATCCTAATGGGCCACCAACCATTGGCCATGCGCTAGAAAAAGTGGTGGCGGATGTCGTGGCGCGTTCCCACCGGTTGCTGGA
Source organism: Ktedonobacteraceae bacterium (assembly GCA_051004815.1). Lineage (GTDB taxonomy): Bacteria > Chloroflexota > Ktedonobacteria > Ktedonobacterales > Ktedonobacteraceae > JBBQXY01. The sequence goes on along the minus strand of JBPCJY010000059.1, from coordinate 56,374 downwards.
TCACGACACTCTTTTCAGCACCGGTGTAGATGAAAATAGCCAGCATGTGATTACGGCGGCGCAGGCGCATGATACAGAGCCGGGTGCGTGGATCAATCGCATGGATGAAGCCTTTCGACTGGCGTGGTCGAAGCTAAATGTCGATTATGATTATTGGATGAGAACGACGGGGGAGCGGCATGTACGGGCTTCCCAGGAGATGTTCCGCCGCGCCCAGGCCAATGGTGACATTTATACTGGCAGGTACTCCGGCTGGTATTGCCCCAATTGCAACACCTTTTATAACGATGACGAACTGGTAAATGGCAGGTGTCCCAACCATCCTTCGATTGTGCCTGAATGGTTGGAGGAGGAGAACTACTTTTTTGCTCTCACTGCATATAGTGACCGTCTGCTCGCCCATATCACCGAGCACCCAGACTTTATTGTGCCTTCCATCAGGAGAGCAGAAGTGGTGGGATTGCTGAAGCAGGGACTGCGCGATTTCTCGGTGTCGCGGCGTGTGCGGCCCGGAACGCCAGCATGGGGCGTCCCAGTGCCGGGTGACGAGCAACAAGTCATCTACGTGTGGTTTGACGCGCTGACCAACTACCTGACTGCTGTCGGCTTTCCCGCTGAGCAGGAGAAATTCGCACGCTACTGGCCAGCGGACGCGCATGTGATCGGGAAAGATATTACACGCTTTCACTGTCTGTACTGGCCTGCGATGCTGCTCTCGGCGGGATTGCCACTGCCGCGCCAGATCGCAGTACATGGCTTTATCACCCTGGATGGTCAACGCATCTCGAAGACGGCGGGGAACGTCATTGACCCTGTGGAGCTGGTGGACGAATTTGGCGTGGATGCTGTGCGCTACAACCTGTTGCGCAACCTGTCGTTTGCCGCCGATGGAGATTTTTCGCGCAGCGGCTTCATCCGTCACTATAACGATGAACTGGCAAACGATCTGGGCAACCTGCTCAACCGCGTGGTTTCAATGATTCAACGCTACCGGGGAAGGATTGTACCCCCAGCCGGGGAGAATGGTGAGCGGGAGATAGTGCTACAACAGGTAGCTAGTGCTACGTTGCAAGGGACAAAGCTAGCCCTGGAGCGTTGGGCGGTTGGTAATGCCCTGAGCAGAATTTGGAACTTTGTACGCCGCACGAACCAGTACATTGAACAGAGCGAACCATGGCGACTGGCACGGCAAGCGGGGCAGGAGGGGCGTTTGGACACCGTGTTGTTTAACGCGGCGGAGGCTACACGGCTGCTAGCAATCTACCTGGCACCGTTTCTTCCGACGGCGAGCAATCGAATAGTAGAGCAGCTTGGCGCGGAACCAATCGAAAAGGGAACCTGGCTTAAGCAAGGAACATGGGGCAGTGGAGTTTTCACACATGTCAAACTGGGAACAGTTTTGTTTCCACGCATTAATACAGTTTGAGGAGGAGGAAATCATGTCAATCATTGAGGTGAATGGCCTGGCGAAAACATTTAAGATCCGCGAACGCGAGGCAGGGTTGGCAGGTAGCTTGCGCTCATTTGTGGCACCACAGTATCGTACTCGGGAGGCCGTTAAGCGTATCAGCTTTTCTTTGGATGCTGGCGAAGTCCTCGCCTTCATTGGCCCAAATGGCGCGGGGAAGTCCACCACAATCAAGATGTTGACAGGAATCCTCTATCCCACCGGTGGCAAAGCACAGGTGCTGGGGCTGACACCATGGAAACAACGCTGGCAGCTTTCCTTTCATATAGCCAGTGTGTTTGGACAGAAATCGCAATTGTGGTATCACTTGCCGCCGCAGGACACGTTTGATTTACTGGCTCGCATTTACGAGCTGGATATGAATGAGTACCGCAAACGGCGCGACTTTTTGATCGAGGCGTTTGATATAAGGGATTACATTCGCACGCCAGCACGCAAGTTGAGTTTGGGGGAGCGTATGCGCTGCGAACTGGCGGCTGCATTGCTGCACAAACCGGCGGTGCTCTTTCTGGATGAGCCAACTATCGGCCTGGATGTCATCGCCAAGCAGCGTATTCGCGACCTGATCGGCCAATTAAATACCGAGGAAGGTGTCACCGTCTTTCTCACATCGCACGACGCGGGTGATATCGAGCAGGTGTGCCGACGGGCTATCGTGATTAACCACGGGGAGATTATCCTGGATGCGCCCGTGGCGAAGATGAAGCGCGATTACCTGAAGGTCAAGACAGTAGATCTGTTGTTGCAAGAACCGGCGGAGAGCCTACTGAAAACAGATGCTGAGAGTGGAGAGCAGCGATTAAGTGTGCAGTTGCCAACATCCATTCACGAGGAGATGCTGGTAGTAGAGGGTGTCAAGGTGCTGAAGGCAAAAGGGCATGGCTTGAAGTTGGAGATTGACACGTCGCGTTGTCCCTTGGAGCCGATCATCGCCGCCGTCATGCAGCACTGTCACATCCTCGATATGACGATTGCCGATCCCCCCATGGAGGAGATCATCGCCAAGATTTACGGCGAGAAGGGTCGGGACGCGGTTGATGATGAAGTTGTCAAAGAGGATGCAGGGGCGAACGAGGCTATCATACCAATGATAGCGGGAGAGTGAGCCATGAGTATGATAGCTTTGGGGCAAAGAAGAAAATTTGGTGTTGCGTTGCGCAAATACATGGCGGTGCTGCGCGTAAGTATCGCCAACAACCTGGCGTACCTGACGGAGGTTGTTTTTCGTGCTGCATTCCTGGCAGTGTTCATCTATATATTCTTGCAACTGTGGACGGCTACGTTTGCGGCCAAAGGTGTTCATTCGGTCGGCGGTTTTCGCATCAGCGACATGGTGTGGTACCTGGCGGCAACTGAGACCATCGCGCTTTCACTGCCGCAACTAACACGATTGATTGATCAGGAGGTGCGTTCGGGACAACTGGCGTACCTGTTGGGGAGGCCTTGTAGCTATGTGCTGTACCATTACGTGGAGTACCTGGGTGGTCGCTTTGTGCGCCTGGTTATGAACTCTGCTGTTGCTATCGTGCTGGCATGGCTGTTTGTGGGGCCACCGCCTTTTACGTGGATGGGATTGCTGGCGTGGCCGCTGGTACTCTTCCTGGCGATCAGCATTGATTTCGTCGTCTACTTTAGCATCGGGCTACTGGCCTTCTGGACGGAGGAGACGACACCGTTCTTCTTAATCGTCAATCGCATGGCACTGGTGCTGGGCGGTGTATTGGCACCGTTGGAGGTCTTACCGCAGCCGATTCGCGGCATTGCGCAGGTATTGCCATTCAGTGCGGTGCTGTATGGCCCCGCTCGGACACTGGTGCATTTTGAACTGGCAAGTTTTGGGTGGTTGTTGGTGCAGCAGGTTGTGACATTGGCCGTGGGCGGAGCGGTAATGCTGGCGTTGTATTGGTTGGCGACACGCCGCGTGAATATCAACGGAGGGTGAAAAAGATGGATTTCGTGACAAAATTCGTTCGCACGCTGCGCTTTATAGGAGCCTATACTGTCGCGAATGTGCAGGCGGCGATGGAGTACCGGATATCGTTCTGGATGCAAATATTCACGATGGTTGCCAATGATAGTTTGTGGCTATTCTTCTGGTGGACGTACTTTCACCAGTTCCCGCTGGTGCATGGCTGGCAGAATAATGATATTGTAGTGATCTGGGCTGTCTCCGCGTGCGGCTTTGGTATCGCCATGGGTGTGTTTGGCAATGCGCCCAAGTTGGCAACGCTGATTATGAATGGGAGCCTGGATGCATATCTGGGGATGCCGCGCTACGTCCTGCTGCATGTGTGCATCTCGGCCTCTGACCCGACGGCATGGGGTGATATCATTTTCGCGGTTGGCTCCTACCTGGTGTTTCTGCGGCCCGACCCGCTGCATATGGGGTTGTTTGTGCTGCTGGCGTGTATGGGGGCGTTCATTTTCACCTCGTTCCTGGTGATTTTCTGTTCGCTGGCTTTTTTCCTGGGCAATACGGAGGGATTGGCACAACAACTATTGGGTACGCTGGTGACGTTCAGTACATATCCAATGAACATTTTTAGCGGCGTGGTGCGGCTGTTGCTCTTTACGCTGGTGCCAGCGGGCTTCATCTCGTTTGTGCCGTTGCAGTTGTTGCACCAATTTGCCTGGCCACTCCTGGGCAGCATGGTTGGTTTCACGCTGCTGATTGTGCTGGTGGCCGTGGGTGTGTTCCATCTGGGCCTGCGCAGGTATGAGAGTGGGAATTTGTTGGGGATGCAGAATTAATAGACAACAATAGATCGGTCGTTTTGTGCGGAAGGTGCTGCATGAAATTTGCGCTTGAAAGGCTTGCTGTATCCGGATTCTGCCCTTGACAAACAGAAAATTATTGGGCATACTATAGAAAATTCCGGAAATAGCAAGCCATTTTCAGAAAGAAGAGGCTAGTATTTCAGAGAATGAATCATAATCAAACTTCATCCAAACGTACTACCATTGCGGAGATTGCGGCGAAAGCCGGAGTTTCTACCCCTACCGTCTCGCGTGTTTTGAATAATCGACCTGATGTAGCCCCTGAGACTCGTGTACTCGTGGAACAAGTGCTTAAAGAAAGCGGATTTATACGCAGCCGGGTGACGAATGCCTTACAAAAAGAGAGTAGTGGCATCATTGATATACTGGCACCAGGTCTTACTAATTTCTACTCGGTTGAAATTATACGCGGTGTTGAGGAAGTGCTGGAGCATACTGAGCTACGTCTGGCACTTTCACTTACGCACCATACTGTGCAACTTGAGCAACGGTGGCTTGCCAAAGTAATCGATGGAGCCACCGATGGAGTCATCCTTGTGCTAGCACATGGGCAGTCAAATCGCCTGGACATGTTGACGCGCAAAAAGATTCCCTTTGTTGTTGTTGATCATAGTGGAGAACTAGGTGCCGATGTTCCTTCCGTAGGAGCAACAAATTGGCTCGGTGGGCGGCTGGCAACAGAGCATTTATTATCACTTGGACATCGGCGTATCGCGATTATCAAAGGAGACGCGGAGTTGCGTTGTAGCCGAGATCGTGTTGCTGGCTATCGTGCGGCACTGGAAGATGCAGGGGTAGCGGTTGATCCGGTATTAATTCGGCCCGGAGCTTTTGTACAGCAGACAGGATATGAGCAGACCTGTGCATTGCTAGACTTACCGGAGCCGCCGACTGCTATTTTTGCAGGCAGCGATACGCAGGCAATGGGTGTTTATAGTGCATTACGCAACCGTGGCCTGAGCGTACCGGATGCTATGAGTGTTGTTGGCTTTGATGATGTGCCGATCGCATCACTTGTCACTCCTGCACTGACAACGGTGCGTCAACCACTCGTCGAGATGGGGCGGGTAGCTACTACAATGTTGTTGCGCCTGATCGCGGAGAAACCCCTTGATAGTAAGCGCATCGAGTTGACGACCATGCTGGTAACACGTGAATCATCTGCGCCTCTGCGGCTCACAAAGGGGTAATATCTCGTCTACCAGGCGTTCAGATGATCTATTCTTATGAAAAGGAGGTGGAAGAGAGTGCATTGACCCCTATCTCGTGCAGCTTGCACTGGATAGACTATGGCGGTAACTATCGGGTACTAAGAATTACTACCTCTATTTGATGTCATTATGTCAACTCATCCGGGTTGGCAGACAGGCTCTGCCAGGGAGGCAGGCCACGATGCCAGGGAGGCAGAAAGATGCAAACAAAGATTTCACGCCGTACTTTTCTAGAGGTTACAGGAGGAGCGGTACTGTCAACAACGCTGGCAGGTTGCTTTGGTTTTGGTGGTAGTCAAACTGGGTCAGGAGGAAGCAGCGCAGGGACCATCGAAGTGTGGGACATCCGCACTGGAAACGAGCAGAAAGTCGTCCAGGCTGCCGCTGCCGCCTATAACAGCGCACAGTCAGCAGTGAAGGTTCATCTTGACTTCTTTGAGAACGATCCGTACAAACAAAAACTCCAGGTGGCAATGGGTGCTAAAAATCCGCCCGATATTTTCTTTGGGTGGGGTGGTGGTATCCTGAAAACCTACGTCAACGCAGGTGACGTGTATGATTTGACCCCCGATTTGACCGCTGATCCTACCTGGAAAAACAAATTTTTCCCGTCAGTCATGTCCAACGCAGCCTTTAATGGCAAATTCTACGGTATTCCGAACGCCGGAATGCAAACGGAACTCTTCTTCTATAACAAGGACATCTTCTCCAAGTACAAATTGAGCCCACCGACGACCTGGTCAGAGCTGCTCAACGTCATCAACGTGCTGAAGCAAAATAACCTCATCCCGATTGCACTCGCTGGTGCGAGTCAGTGGCCCTACCTGATGTATGCCGAGTTCCTGGTTGACCGCATCGGGGGTGGAAATGTCTTTAAGACCGTCTTTAATGGTCAGCCCAATGCATGGGCCGATCCGGCATTTATCAAGGCCAACACGATGATTCAGGACCTCGTCAAGATGGGAGCCTTTGGTACTTCCTACACCTCAACCAACGCTGACTCCAACCAGGACGCCGCCCTGGTCTACACCGGTAAAGCTGGCATGATGCTGCAAGGCAACTGGAACTACGCCGTGTTCCAGACCAACGCCCCTGACTTTCTTAACGCTGGCAAACTTGGCTGGTTCCCCTTCCCCGCGGTAGAGGGTGGCAAAGGTGATCCGAAAGATGTCTACGGAAACCCCTGCAATTTCTACTCGGTTGCCTCCTCAAAATCGACCAAGAATGCCGTTGACTACCTCAAGAATGGCGTTATGACTGATTCGATGATCAAAGGCTTCATCAACGTTGGTGACGTACCTCCGGTTCTGGGTCTTGATTCACAGCTTGCTTCCTCCCCCAATGGCGAGTGGCTGACGTACAACTACAATATGGCGAAGAACGCACCGAACTTCCAGTTGTCCTGGGACCAGATTTTATCGCCAACGCAGGCACAGGCGAGCTTGACGAACCTGAGCCAGGTATTCTTAAACCAGATTTCTCCTGAGGCGTTTTCCAGCAATATGAACAAAACGATTAGTTCGTAACATACGCGCACGTTGAGTTCCCTTGCTGGTTCGCTGAAAAGCTGGCTATCTCTCGATAGCTTCACCTCGTAAGTAACATTGGAATACATATTGATCTCCTCTTCAGGAATGAAGAGGAGACATCCCATTGCAGGGGCGCACTTTATCTGCTGTAGTGAGAACCTCGACTTAGATAGGAGAATGCTATGGGTGCACTTATGAAAGCTCCAAAAACCGTGCAGAGGTCCAGTTTGTTTGCAGTGCTCTGGACGGCGCCAGCACTCGTCTTTTACCTTGCCTTTGCCATCATTCCTCTCTTCATTGCCCTCTACTACAGCTTCACGAGCTGGAATGGGCTGTCAACCGCTACATGGATCGGCTTAGGCAACTGGATTGCGCTGTTTTCCGATCACGTCACCCTCAATTCCCTCTCCCTGACGATCCAGGTCATGGTGATCAGTTGGATCGTACAGACCCCCATTAGTATCCTGCTCGGCGTCTTTATGGCCGGGAAACAATTCTATCGGAGCGTCTTCGGCGTCCTCTATTTCCTGCCATTACTCTTTTCCGCCGTCGCTATCGCCCTCACGTGGCAGAATATGTTGGACCCGAACTTTGGCCTGGTCAATCCCTTGCTCACAGCCATCGGCCTCTCAGGATTGGAAAGAGGCTGGCTTGGGGACCCCAACCTGGCATTTTACACGGTATTGGTCATCGTGAGCTGGCAGTTCATCCCGTTTCACGCACTCCTCTACCTCGGCGGTGCCCGGCAGATTCCCAAAGAGCTGTACGAGGCGGCCACTATCGATGGGGGCGGACACATCCAGAACTTTTTCGCCATCACCTTGCCGCAGTTGAAATATACGATCATCACCTCGACCACCTTGATCTTTACCGGCTCCCTCACCTACTTTGACCTCTTCTGGGTGACGACGCAAGGCGGCCCTGGGTACGCGACCCGTGTACTTCCTCTCCAGATGTACATTACGGCCTTTCAAAATGAGCAGGTCGGCTACGGGAGCATGATTGCGGTTGTCCTGGCCCTCTTTGGTATCGTCCTTTCGTTTGTCCTCCTGCGTTTTACTGGCTTTAGCAAAATGTCGAGTCAGTTGGAGGGACTATAGATATGACAACCCATTCTCAAGCACAAAACACGATAGACTCTGATCTATCACACAAGACGACGCTTGCCGCACCGCGACAAAACCGGCAGTTGGGTCCAAGCCGCCTCTGGGAGATCGTCCCGGTCGTGTTCGGCGTACTCTGGCTCATCTTTGCGCTTTACCCGATTCTCTATATGTTGTTCACGAGCCTGCGACCACAACAGTACCTGTTCACGGATGCTCCCTGGTCGTTTCCCTCGCATCCCACGCTGGAGAACTATGCCAACGTGTTGGAGAACGGGTTCTTTACCTACTTCGCCAACACCGTTTTCGTCACGGTTGTGAGCGTTTTCGTGATCGTGGTGGTCTCTCTACTGGCAGCCTACGCGATTTCGCAGGCAAGAAGCCGCTATACCCGGTCCATTTTCAACTTTTTCCTGCTGGGACTCGCGATTCCGCTGCAAGCGACGATCATTCCGATTTATGCCATCGTCACCACCTTGCATCTCTATGATACGCTGTTCGCGCTGATTCTGCCCTCGATCGCCTTCGGCATTCCGCTGTCGATTCTTGTGCTCGTCACCTACATCAGGGACATTCCCAATGAATTGCACGAGTCGATGTTGCTTGATGGTGCGACGCACCGGCGCATTTTGTATAATCTGGTCCTGCCCCTCTCAAGGCCGGCGATCATCACGGTCGTCATTTACGAGACGATTCAGGTCTGGAACAGCTACCTGTTTCCGCTGGTTCTCACGCAGAGTCAGAGTGTTGCGGTGCTTCCGCTCTCGCTCGCAAATTTCAGGGGACAGTTCACGACGAATGTGCCAGCCATTCTTGCCGCCGTCTTCCTGTCAGCGGCCCCGATTATCCTGCTCTACGTCTTTGGGAGACGCCAACTGCTCGGTGGCCTGGTCGCGGGCTTCAGCAAGTAGCTCACGTCGTGCCTACGAAGGGAAAGGGCACGCTTCACCACGAGAGGGAATCGCTCATGCAAGCAAACGTATTGACCACAAAAGGGGCGTCCATTGTCGACAGCAAAGGCCAGCAGGTCTTGCTACGCGGCTTTGGCTTGGGGGGATGGATGAACATGGAGAATTTCATCACCGGCTATCCTGCCAACGAGGAAGCTCAGCGGCAGGCCATCCGCCAGGTGTTGGGCGATGACACCTACGAATTCTTCTTTGATCGCTTTCTGGACTATTTCTTTGGACGCGATGATGCCCAGTTCATTGCATCTCTGGGCCTCAACCTTCTGAGGCTTCCCATCAACTATCGCCATTTCGAGTCGGATATGGAGCCATTTGTGATCAAGGAGGAAGGCTTCAAGCACCTGGATCGAGTGATTGAACTGTGTGCAGAGCAACACATCTACACCATCATCGACCTGCATGCCTTGCCAGGCTACCAGAATCAGGCATGGCATAGCGACAATCCAACGCACCAGGCCTTGTTCTGGCAGCATAAGCACTTCCAGGACCGAGTGGTTCATCTCTGGGAAGCCATCGCCAAGCGTTACAAGGGACACCCCTGGGTAGCCGGCTACAACCCCATCAACGAACCGGGTGATGCCAGTGAAGCGATGATTGTGCCTTTCTATCAGCGACTCTACCAGGCTATCCGCGCTATCGACCCCGATCACATCCTCTTTCTGGAAGGCAATCGCTACTCGACAGAATTTCACATGTTTAAAGAGACCTGGCCTCATGTTGTTTACTCGGTGCATGACTACGCCCTCCCGGGCTTTATCGATGGGGGGCCTTATCCTGGTACTTCTCGGGGAGCGTATGTTGATAAGGCTGTGCTGGAGGAGACGTTTTTACGGCGGACGGCATTTATGCGGCAGACGGGAACGCCGATTTGGGTAGGCGAGTTCGGGCCAGTCTACGTGGGAGAGCCAGTCGCTGATGCCATGCGCTACCAGGTCTTACGCGACCAGTTGGAGATTTACGACCGCTATCAAGCTAACTGGGCCATCTGGACGTACAAAGACATAGGCTTGCAGGGTGTTGTCTATACAGCCTCCGACTCGCCATGGAGAGAGCTATTGCAACCATTGCTCGAGAAAAAGGCACGTCTGGGCGTAGACTCGTGGGGAGCTGTGGATACACACGTTCGTCACATCATGCAACCACTTGAGGAAACGTTCGCGCAGGAGTTTCCCGACTACCATCCCTTCCCTTTCGGTACACAGTGGATGATCAATCGACTAGTGCGACACATCCTGCTTGCCGAGCCATTGCTCACGGAATTCGCAGCACTCTTCAAGGGCAAGGATGAGCAAGATATCGATACATTGATGCAGTCCTTCCAGTTCAAGCACTGTGTACAGCGTACCGAATTGGCCGAAATACTAGAAGCTTTTTCATAGTTTTGTGGCGATAGTAACAATAATCATGCGTCACAACGTCTGCGGAATACGTCTACAGCAAGTGAAATAGCATTGTATTACAAGGCGATGGAAGTCATTTGACCGAATCATAAGTAGAAAGAACGTTAGCAAGGAGTACAGATTTGTCCGCACCACTCTACCGCGACCCGAATGCCTATATTGAGGAACGAGTTGAGGATTTGCTTGCTCATATGACGCTAGACGAGAAGTTAGCTCAGCTCAGTTGTCTCTGGAGCCCTGCGTTCATACCGGCGGGCACCTTCGACCCCAATACTGTTACCGAGAAGATGCCGCACGGTATCGGGCAGGTGACGCGTATCGGTGCCGCGACCGGTTTGCATCCACGGGAGAGTGCCGCATTCATGAATGCAATTCAAAAGGCCACTCTCGAACGGACCCGGCTGGGCATCCCGGTCATTGTCCACGAGGAGGCCACAGGTGGATTTTGCCATCGTGATGCGACAGTCTTTCCTCAGGGCATTGGACTGGCGGCGACCTGGGATCCAGAGTTGGTCAAGCAAGTGGCCGAGGTCATCCGCATACAGATGATGGCCGTTGGTGCTCGGCAAGCGCTGGCTCCCGTTCTCGATATCGCTCGTGATCCGCGCTGGGGAAGGGTAGAAGAGACCTATGGCGAGGACCCTGTACTCACAGGGATCATCGGCACCGCCTATGTCCAGGGCCTCCAGAGCGACGACCTCGGTCACGGTGTTGCCGCCACGGGCAAGCACTTCCTTGGCTACTCGATGTCAGAGGGCGGGCGCAACTGGGGGCCTGTTCAGCTTGGCCAGCGGGAACTGCGTGAGGTCTACGCCGAGCCTTTTGCTGCCATAATGCGGAACGTCGGGCTTGCGACGATCATGAACTCCTACGCATCCATTGATGGCTTGCCCTGTGCATCTAGTCATGCGATCTTGACCGAATTGCTGCGTGACGAACTGGGCTTTTCTGGCGTTGTTGTCGCGGACTACGCGTCCGTCTTGATGCTCATGGAGCACCATCGTGTCGCGGCAACACAAGGAGAGGCCGCTCGGCTCGCCCTGCTGGCTGGACTCGATATGGAGCTACCTGTGATGGACTGTTATGGCGAGCCACTCACAACTGAGGTCGAGGCTGGGCGAGTGCCACTCGATGTCGTTGACACGGCTGTGCGGCGTGTGCTCAACCTCAAATTCCAACTAGGGCTTTTCGAGCACCCCTATGTTGACGCGGCTATCGCCGACGAGGTGTTCCAGACTCCTGAGCAGCGTGGGCTGGCGCGTCAGGCCGTCACCGAGTCGATCATCTTGTTGACCAACGACGGAGTCCTGCCCCTCGCTCCTACTATCAAGCGCATTGCCGTCATTGGACCAGGTGCGGACGACGAACGACTTTTGCAGGGTGATTATCACTACCCCGCTCATCTGGAGATGATCTACGCAGTTCCTCCGAATAGCGAGATAACTGGACTAGTCGTTCCACGGGCAACGGGGGAATATGCGCCTGGCCCATACTACACTACGCACATTACGCCTCTTACTGGTCTGCGTGCTGCTTTAGGCAACGAGGTAGAGATCCGCTATGCCAAAGGATGTGAGGTGCAAGGCGACGACCGCTCTGGTTTCGCCGAGGCGGTGCAGATCGCACACGAGGCAGAGGTGGCTGTCGTCGTAGTCGCTGGACGGAGTGGGCTTTTGCGTTCGAGCACGGTTGGCGAGGGCAACGATGCGAGTAGTCTCGATCTAACAGGGGTGCAGAAGGAACTGGTTGAGGCTCTTGCCGAGACGGGGACGCCACTCGTGGTGGTGGTGCTCAGTGGACGCATCCACACGCTTACTGCTATTGCCGGGCGGGCCCAAGCGTTGCTACAGCTGTTTCCACCTGGAGAAGAAGGTGGTAGTGGGCTCGCCGATGTGCTGACTGGCAAGGCGAATCCGAGCGGTCACTTGCCCGTGAGCATGCCACGCTCGGTTGGTCAGATTCCAAACTTCGTTGGGCAGCGTGCTGGCGGTACTCATCCGATGTTCTACGGCGATTATATCGACTCGCCAACGAGTCCACTGTTCGCTTTTGGCCATGGCTTGAGCTACACTACGTTTGTCTACAATGACCTTGCTGTGCAAGCGGCGAATACTACTGAGCCAATCGAAATATCCATCGAGGTGTGCAACACGGGAGAGTATGGAGGTGACGAGGTGGTGCAACTCTACTATTGCGATCAGGTTGCCTCCGTCGCTCGCCCAGACCGTATGTTGCTCGGTTTTACGCGCCTATCCCTCACTGTTGGAGAGATACGCAGAGTAACATTTACCGTGCATCCATCCCGGCTGGCTTTCTATAATGCACAGATGCATTTCGTAACCGAACCGGGAGCATTCACCTTCAGTATCGGAGCATCTGCGGCTGATATCCGGGCTGAGAAGACCGTGACACTCGAAGGCCAGGTTTCCGAGTACCGGCAGCGGGAGATTGTGGCTACGAAAGTGAGGGTTGTATAATCATACAGGCTCGGTTTGGCTTTCGGTCGTTTTTTGACAACGACGATCATAAATGAAGAGTAGTTACCAAGCTCATTGGGAACCGCGTTTGAGGAGGAGAAGCGAATGACAACATCTGTACCACAAAAAGTAGCACAGGAGGGGAGCAGCGACGAGTACGCTCCCAGGAAAGAGGATAAGTTTACGTTTGGTCTCTGGACAGTGGGCAATCGTGGACGTGACCCTTTCGGCGATTTCGTGCGCCCTGAGTTGCCTCCCGTGCGGAGCGTGCAGAGGCTCTCAGCATTAGGTGCCTACGGTATTAGCTTGCATGACAATGATCTCGTGCCCTTTGGTGCCTCCGCGGCTGAGCGAGAGCGCATCGTCAAAGAGTTCAAGCAGGCACTGACAGACTACGGTATGGTCGTGCCGATGGCAACAACGAACCTGTTCTTTCACCCTATTTTTAAGGATGGTGCCTTTACCTCGGTTGATCCTGCCGTACGCGCCTTTGCTTTGCAAAAAACGATGTCAGCTATCGATTTAGGGGCCGAGCTAGGAGCGAGCACCTATGTTTTCTGGGGTGGTCGCGAGGGCGTTGATAGCGAAGCCAGCAAAGACCCGGTTGTAGCTGTCAAGCGCATGCGCGACGCCATCAATTTTCTCTGTCAGTATGTGATTGAGAAGGGCTACAATCTGCGTTTCGCACTGGAGCCAAAACCGAATGAGCCACGTTCAGATACCTATTTGCCCACTATCGGGCATATGCTGGCTTTTATCTACACCCTCGATCATCCTGACATGGTTGGGCTCAATCCAGAAGTTGCCCATGAACACATGGCCGGACTCAACTTTGTCCATGGCGTGGCCCAGGCACTGGAAGTGGGCAAGCTTTTCAATATTGACCTCAACGATCAGAAGGGACCACGCTACGACCAGGATTTGCGCTTTGGTAGCGAAAGTATCAAGTCGATGTTCTTCCTGGTGAAGCTCCTTGAGGAGCAGGGATACACGGGGCCGCGTAACTTCGACGCCCATGCCTACCGCACAGAGGATGAGCAGGGCGTATGGGATTTCGCGCTCGGTTGTATGCGCACCCATAACATGCTCAAGGCCAAAATCAAACGTTTCAATGCCGACGCGGAGCTACAAGCCATCTTAGCGGAACTAAACGGTGGCGATCAGACGTATGGTGGTATGCTCAACGGCTACAGTGCCGAAGCTGTGCAGAAACTGCAAGCGGCGACTTTCGATATCGAGAAGCTCGCCCAGCGCGGCTACCGCTACGAACGCCTCGACCAATTAACCGTCGAGATCATTTTAGGGGTGAGATAACAATGCTTACACGCTTTCCGGTAAGCAGCCTCCTGTGCGGTTCCGTGCGATGCAGGTAGGTCCGCTATTGGAAAGCGTGCAAGCATTGAGGTCAGAGAAAGTGTGTATGGACGTATGGCTTCAGCAACAGAACGTCACGGAGCAAACGATAGCCCATTTACTGCACAGGTCGGTTTGGACCACGCATTAAACTCAACGGTTATTTCGCTTTTATATGAGGACAGAGCAAATCCGGCGAGAAGTATCACCGTCGGTATTGCCCCCGACCTGGGCAGTAACATGTTCCGCCTTCGTGTTGGTACACATGATATCATCTACTGTGAACCAGATTTGCTCACACGGAGAGCTTTTACAGGGAATTTTGTGCTCTGGCCATTGCCCAACAGGGTAAGAGACAAAAGGTATGTCTACCAGGGTCAAACCTATTCGCTTGAAGCGTTAAAGCGGCCAAGCGGGAATGAGGTTTTAATCCATGGCCTCGTTTTTGATCGGCAATGGCATTACGACCAACCTGTCATCGGGCAAGATGCAGTGAGTGTCACAACGTATATTGATATCACTCGTGAGAGTCCCTTCTACCAGGGATACCCTTTTGACAGTCGGCTTTCGTTAACCTTTGCGCTGACGAACACTGGTGTCACCGTCACCTATTGTGTGCAAAATAATGGTGCAATGCAGATGCCATTTGGCTTTGCTTTGCACCCATATTTTTCCGCACTCTCAGGAAGTGACGACACGTTCGTCAGTATTCCCGCCGATTGCGTCATGGAAGCAGACGATGAGCTCCTGCCAACAGGTAGACTGCTTGACGTAAGAAGCGTCATGTACGCCATGTTTGACTTGCGCCAGCCAGTACCGATTGCCAACCTCAAGCTAGATCATGTCTATACAGGGTTACATGAAAACGAAAGTGCTATCATCGAATATAGGAAACAGGCACTGCGACTACGTATCAGTACCTCCGAGGATTTTACGCATCTGGTCATCTATACCCCTCATGAAGCGGACGACTCGTTCTTTTGCCTTGAGAACCAGACGTGCTCAACTGATGCCATCAATCTGTCTCAACGTGGTTTTGGGGAAATAGCTCACCTTTTGGAGATTCGTCCTGGCGAAAGCAGTACGGGCTTTATACAGTACGAGATCGAATGAGTATGGACCTTCCCAATATATTTTTCTCAAACATATTTTTCAAACCACTTGAGTATGCGTTGCTGGTAATCGCGCAGGTGGTCGCGCTCGCTGAGGCCGTGGCCTTCGCGAGGGTAGACGACCAGTTCAGTTGGCACATTGTTTTCGCAGAGCGCGCGGTAAAACTCGTAGGCTTGATTCACCGGGACGCACGGATCGCTTTCGCCGTGGACGATTAGGGTGGGCGTAGTGACGCGCTGGACATAGGTGATGGCGGAACGTGCGCGGTATATTGCAGGGTGCTGTGATGGGGTAATGATCTCGTTGCTCAGGAAGCGCATATCCCAGTCGGGGATGTTGGATTGAGCGTGGAAGCTGTGGAAGTCACACACGCCAGCCCCCATGATGGCGGCTTTGAAGCGTGTTGTCTGGGTGACTGCCCAAGCCACCATAAAGCCGCCGTAGCTCCACCCCATGATCCCCACGCGTTCTCCATCGACCAGCCCCTGCTGAACGAGGTAATCGACGCCATTGAGGATATCCTGGAAGTCTTTGCCGCCCATATCGCCCACGACAGCATCGGCAAAGGCGACACCACGGCCCATGCTGCCGCGCACGTTGGCGCGTAGCACGGCATAGCCGGCTGTTGCCAGCAATTGCGTGCGATAGGAATCCCAATCGTCGAGCCAGCAACCTGATGGCCCACCATGGACATTCACAATTAATGGTGGAAGGATATCACTTTTGGGGGTCTCAGGGGTTGCTAGTGGCAAAGTCAAAAGCGCGTCGATCTGCCAGCCATCGGTGCTTGCATAGCGAATACGCTCGGTAGGTGCCAGCGCAAGGGTATCTTCGTGCAACGGATTGAGATAGGTGAGGCGGTTTCTGCCTGTGCTGGAAAGCATGTCCCCTTCGAGGGTGATGGTGCCGTACCAGACATCGGGTGGATACCGGTCCGAGTGCGTAAAGACACAGTGCTGTAAGTCGGGCGTGGTAGAGAGATGCGGCCAGAAGCGTTCACCAATTATAAAATCACGGAAGAGCGTCTCCATCTCGCCATTTGCTTCATTGACGATACCGAGCTGATTGGAGACACCATCCCAGGCGACATAGAGCAGTTTGCGCCCATCAGGGAACCAGCGGCACCAGGTAGGGCTATACTCGACGCTTGGCGTGAGGTTGCGCGTTGCGCCATCTTGTAGGGAGAGAACGTAGATATCGCCGCCACCACGGTCGGGGTCGCTCCATTCACCAGAGATATAGCCCAGGCGCGTGCCATCGGGCGACCATGTGAGGGCGCAAGCCTGGCGTGTGAGCTGTGTCAGTTGATGAATTGCGCCACCGCGAGCGGACACAAGACCGATTTGCCCACGATACCAATCTGTTTCGTCGGGGCCGATGGCGTAGTACACGGCAAATTCTTTGCCATCGGGCGACCAGGCGTATTGCCAGATGGTCTGTCCATCGGGTGTGATGGGTTCGGGTGTATCGCTATCAACGCGCACTGTCCACAAGCGTTGATGGCGACCTGTGCCCGGCTGGAAGACTTTGGGATCACTGGTAGGCTCATTACCTTCTAGCGAGAGAAAGGCGATGCGAGAACCGTTCGGCGACCACGATAGGTCACTGACGCCATTAGGCATGCTGCAAAGCTGTTTTGCTTCACCCCCTTTAGAGGAAATGAGGTGCAATTGGGCTTTGTCTTTCTCGCCGCCACTTCTGGAGAGAAAGGCGATGTGCTGACCATTCGGTGACCAGCGCGGACAGGTATCGGCGCGTGGGCCGTTGGTCAATGGTCGAGGATCGCCTCCAGCGGTGTCTACCATCCAGATACGACTACGTTGCTTGGGCTTATCAGGCACCCATTCACTGACGACAAAAATGGTCCGTTTGCCATCCGGTGAGATATTGGCATCGGTGGCTGAGCGAATATCTTTCAAATTCGTTTCAGGTGTGACGTGATGTTGCATGGTGTTATCTTCCTGTTTGTTATCATACATAACGTTCGAGCCAGCGTAGGACGCGCTCTTCGGAGTCGATGGCATGTAAGCGTTCGCTGAGGCCGTGACCCTCGCGAGGGTAAACTACCAGTTCTACAGGGACGTTGCGCTCGCGGAGGGCGCGGTAAAAGGCATAGGCCTGGGCAACAGGTACGTCGGGATCGTTTTCGCCGTGCAGGATGAGTGTAGGGGTGACGACGCGACCGGCAAAGGTCATCGGTGAATGCTGGTAGTATACCTCTGGATGTTCAAGTGGGTCGGTAGCCAATTGGCGTATATCGGCGTCAGCGAGTCTGGTCTGGGCGTGCATATTGAGCCAGTCGGAGATACCTGCTCCCATGATAGAGGCTTTGAAGCGGTTCGTCTGTGTGACGGCCCAGGCGGCGATGTAGCCGCCGTAACTCCAACCGCCGATGGCGACGCGGTTGCCATCCACGAGCTGCTGTTCGACCAGGTATTCGACGCCATACAAAATGTCCTGGAACTCTTTGCCGCCCATATCGCCAAAGACGGCATCGGCAAAGGCGACGCCACGCCCCCAACTGCCGCGAATGTTGGGACGCAAGACGGCATAGCCCGCCGAGGCGAGCATCTGGGTATAGAATAGGCCCCAATCGTCGCTCCACGCGCCCGATGGACCTCCATGGATGTTGACAAAGAGGGGAGGTGGCGTGTCGCGTTTATAGTTGAGCGGCAGCGTAAAAAGCCCGTCGATCTGCCAACCATCGACACTCCCATAGCGGATGCGCGTACTGGGCGCGACGACCACGGTCTCTTCGATAAGAGGGTTGAGGCGCGAGAGTTGACGCCAGTTTATTTTACTGGCTGCATTATTGTCTTCCGAGAGTTCGCCGTACCAGACATCGGGCAGGTGTTGCTGGCAGCTATGAATAGTAGCGAAAGCGTGCAGGTCAGCAGTTGGAGAAATGCTGGGCTGATCTCCTTGCATGACAAAATCTTTGACAAGCAGTGTGATCGCGCCATCTTGCATGTTCAGCTTGGCGATCTGATGTGTGACACCAGCACAGGCGGTGAAGAGAATGTCTTGCCCAGATGGGTACCAGGCGCACCAGTGTGGGCTGGTTTCGATGTTGGGGGTGAGGTTGTGTGTGTGTCCATCCGCGACGGTGAGCAGGAAGATATCGCCACTGCCACGTCCGGGATCGCTCCATTCACCGGAGACGTAGGTCAGTTGGGTATTGTCGGGTGACCACGCCAGACTGCTGGCCTGGCGTGTCAGATGTGTGAGCTGACGCACTGCACCCCCAGAAGCTGGGACAACGCCAATCTGTCCACGATACCAATCGGTTTCGTCTGGGCCAGTGGAATAGTACAGGGCCAATTGTTTGCCATCGGGCGACCAGGCGTATTCCCAGATGGTTACGTTGTCAGGTGTGACCGCTTCAGGAATAGTGTGGTCAGGACGCACCGTCCAGAGACGACGATACCGTCCTGGCATGACCACAATGGGGTCGGTAGCAGGTTCAGCACCTTCCAGAGAGAGAAAGGCGATGCTGCCGCTGTCCGGTGACCATGCAAGGTCACTGACGCCATTGGGCATCGTGCAGACCTTCTTTGGCTCCCCGCCTTCGGTGGATATCAGGTAGAGTTGCTCTTTCTCCTTCTCACCTTCGCCTTTGGAGATGTAGGCGAGCCACTTGTTGTCGGGCGACCAACGTGGACAGGATTCTTCCTGCTGGCTTTTGATAAATGGTTGCGGCTCCCCACTGGAGGTATTGACGAGCCAGATGCGCCCGGTACGTTTGGCGTCGTTGGGGGTGGCGCGTTCCAATAAGACAAAGGCAATGCGCTTGCCATCGGGCGAGAGTTGTGCGTCATCGGGCACACGGACGTTCGAGAGGGCCCCTGGCTTAAAGGGGATACGATGGCCTACTGTCGCGGTAGTGGGTAGGATTGTGTGCGCGTCTTGCAAAATAGGTACTCCTCTAGTGTATGATGTGCCGTCAAGAGGAAAAATGCCGTTCATGTGTCTTAGGTCTGCTTATCATCTGAGTACTGGCTCAGTAATTCTTCTAGCTCGTGGGGAAATTTGCCGGCGCTGGGCGATACTTTAGAAGGCTGAGAAGTGCTGCCATTGCTTATTGTACTTTTTACGGCAGCATCTGTACTGGACTCGTTGGTTGTAACTTTACCTTTTTGAGCACCGTTGCTAGCTACTGGTGGTCGCCAGAAATCTAGCAAGTACTCAAAGGTCGTACCCATCGTAATATAGTTGCTAGGCCAACCAAAGATACCAACGTTGTTAACGATGTTCATACGATCCCAAATGATAGTATTTCGTAGCTCATAACCCACAGAACGAAGTGCCTCAATTACTGCAACGTGAATAGTGATACGTTGATTTTCCCACCACATATCGGGAACATTAATGACACAATGGCCTTTTTCCTTTAGTAAGGGTAATAATCCACTGAATATTTCGGCCATAGCTTTTGAATATTCGTCCAGGTCAAGTGTGCCAAGGTCTTCCGAACGCTGACTGTACTGCTCAACTTTCAAGTACTGTTCATTCTTGCGGTCATTGCCACGACGACTTTTGTTTAGTCGCTTTCTGTTGAGTAAGTTAGCATATGGAGGTGAAGTGACGATGCAGCTAATGCTTTCCTCGGCAAGATACTGCGCAATATGCCGAGCGTCCTCTAAAACGGGAATTTGTTTGCTTTCAAAGAAAAGATTATCTTGATTCAAGCGGGATTGAGCTAAGGCAATATAATCAGGATGAATATCAAATCCAATGGCATTTCTATTGACGTCGCTTGCTGCCACAAGTGTGGTTCCACTTCCCATGAATGGATCTAGAACCAACTCTCCCTGATGAGAAAAAAGTTCAATGCATCTCCGTGCCAGGGAAATGGGAAACGTAGCAGGGTGTTTTGCCTTATCCCGAATGTCGCGGTTTTCATAATTAAACTGCCATACGCCTAATTGGCATTTTATCCATTCCTTGGGGGTCAAGCAATTTATATGAGTTGGTGGACAAGTACAGCTACGGGCGTGCGAAATATCCAGTTTCTTGGAAATAACGATCTCACTACCGCCCTCAATGGTATTGAGATTTTCATCAACAGTGATATCCGTTCGATGAGCCGAATTGTCTGTCACCTTTATACCCCGTTTCCCTATACGCGTCATCTACGATGATTAAGTCAATCAACAATGAAGATATAGATTGCATAATAACCCGGAGATTGACCTACGTCAAGGCAATCGCTAACAATACTAACTTGTTGCCGGAAAATGTAGTGTCATAAAGATATACCGAGTAGAGGCCGGAATTAGCTAATATAGCTGAGGCTTGCTTGACTTTTTGTTTCAACTGACTTAACCTGAAACCACCTGTTGCAAAACACTACTACAAGGAATGAATGATCGAGTGAAAGAATTTACCAAAGACAGTCTAGGGGTCAGTGGTGCAGTGGAACAGAAAAGTGGTTTAGGAGAAAGCGGTAAAAGGGGTATGAGTGGGAATGGAATCAAAAACAACAGTAAGGATTGTTGACGAATGCTCTCCTAACTCTGCGAGGTGCTTGAACTGAAGCAAGGAACAAAGATGTATTGAGAAAAAGAGACCTCCATCATACGAGACCAGGGTATATCAATCAATGCTACAGCTATCTCATCTTCTTAATTGTTGTTTTTGGTCCCGTTCCCACTTACACCCCTAACTGGATGCACCGATCTGCAGCAGCAGCGATCTGCGGATTATGGGTCACCAGGATAAGCGTTTGGTTTCCTGTACGCTGCTGCATTCGCAGCACATCGAGTACTTCCGTTCCCATATGTGGATCTAAGTTGCCAGTCGGCTCATCCGCCAGCAAAACAGTTGGGCAGTTGATCATCGCACGTGCGATAGCGACCCGTTGCTGTTCGCCACCAGAGAGCCGGGAAGGAGGATGGCCCATGCGATCACCTAACCCTACGCTTTCTAGCAGGTCTTGTGCACGCTGTTTGAGATCAAAGTCTAGTTGACGCCGATAGGGCAGCAGGGGAACCATCACATTCTCCAAGGTGGTCAGGTTGGGCAAGAGGTAGAACAACTGGAAGACGAAGCCGACTTTCTGCCGCCTGAAGTCAGCTGCGGAAGGTTCACTCAGTTTGTGTACAGCTATCTTATCGAGCCAGATTGCTCCTGAGTCGGGTAGGTCCAGGGCACCAATGAGCGCAAGCAGCGTTGTCTTGCCTGTTCCAGATGGACCAGTGATGGCGACGAATTCGCCATGTTGTACCTGCAATTCGACATCATGCAACACGGTGAGCTTCCCATGAGGCATGGTGTAGGATTTGCAGAGGTGTTCTACCCTGAGCACTGTGTCACATGGTAAGCTTTGCTCATCCTGCAAACTCGCTCGTTCCATACGTTCTCCTGTATCCTACTCTATCCGTAACACATCGACCACTTGCACGCGATTAGCCGCTCGCAATGCTGGAAAGGTCGCCAGGACTGCCACAATGATCATGAACAACACGGCTGCTAGTGCCAACAGCGGGACAGGTACTGTCCCCTGCACCTGGTGCTGTTCTGTCAGTATTCCCAATGCGACCAACACGCCGGGGATAGCCCCGATCATTGCGAGTGTCAGACCCTCTTGCAGAAACAGCCGTTGCACGATCCCAGATCGCCAGCCTACAGCTCGTAACAGCCCGATCTCTCCCTGGCGCTCCTGTACCTGCAAGAGCAATACGTCTGCTATGCTAAAAAACGTTAACAACACAGCAAAAACTGCTCCTGCGATCTGTGGCACTGCTGTCTGTAAGAGCACATCGTTACCCAGCAGTGAGCCTTGCAAGGTTTGCCTCAAGGTCAGCAAGCCGTCGATCATCACTGTAAGCAGTGCTGTTGAGAAGAAGAAACAACCCCCAGCAATGAGCACACGTATGCGTGAGCGTACCAGGTTGCGTAGAGCCATGGATATGATTGCTGGCAGGAACCTCGATACGCAAACTCCGAGCCAGGAGGCCCTTTCTGAAGAGACACTGGTACCTGCCCGCAAGATCTCCGCAGGGCGGATATGCCAGATTTGCCACAATGGATACAGGGTACTGAGCAAGGCAAGACAGAGCACCACAGGGAGAGCCCATGCCACAACCTCCCAAGGCGGACTAGTGCCAATGAGATACGTACTGATCAGGGCAAGCCCAATGCCAACAATGCCGCCTGCTAATGAGAGTGCGAGTGCCTGGGACAGAACAAGCAAGGCAGGTTGCCAGGGTCGCCAGCCCAGAGCACTCAGCATGGCAAACTCTCTGCGTTGAGCAGTCACAAGCGCACTGAAGGATAGTGCGAGATAGCCCAGGCACATAGCCAGAATCGCGCCTAACAAGAGCAACCGAGTCGTTCCAAGTTGTTGCAAATAGAGAACGGACACTCCAGTGGCAATCCATCGTTCCTCGACCCACCCGACAGGTTCGATGTCCTGTGTCGCTCCAAACTGTCCTTTCTTGACCCCTGGCACAAAGACCAACGTGGGATGGGGCGATGATCCAAGTGTCACTATTACCTGTAAGTGAGTGCGCTGTGTAATCTCGCCAGCCACCTGCTGGACACGTTTCCAACTTTGTTCGCTCGCCTGCTCGACCCCGGCAACACGGATGCGAATGGCACTAATACAATGATCTCCCCGCAGTTGTTCGGCGGCAGCTAAGGTGGTCAATGCGAGGGGAGGTTGCATACTGTAGCCTGCGCGATTCGTTGTCGGGAGCAGTGTCACTGGTGGAACAGGATGCCCCTGTTGATCATCGCGGAGCGTGATGGGAAGCGCGGTGTAGGTGTTTTCGGGGAGCCAGTTGAGAGGATTGCTGAACTGCGCCGCGAGGCGTGCGTCGGTAAATTGCCCAACCGCTTCAAAGGTGTAGCCTACATCTTGAAATTGCTTCTTGAGTGTGTGTAAGGGAGAGAGTGGCCGAAACCCCACTTCTGGCCCTTGGGTGCTTGTCGGCACAAGCGTATAGGCCGGTTCTCCATTGGGAGCCGTGGCAGGACGATACGTCAATCCAGCGGGTGTGGCGGTGGAGGAGAAATCGAGAAAGTAACCCGCGGAGTTATCCGTGGTTGCATCAGTGGAAGGAGGAAGCGTCTGCCACCTCTGCCCATCCCAGGCCAGGCGGTGGTTGACAAAGCGCCCAGGATCATTTTGGACCATGGGAACCATCCCATGGAACAGCGGCGACTGATGAGGTAATGTGGCAAAATAGGCAGCACCACCAAGCTGCTGCAGTTGTTGAGGGGAGGAGATCCCCTGTAGAAGTGGCGTCAAGCTCATATTCAAGCTGATCTGGCCTGGGAGTTGTTGATGGATGAGCATAGGAATGGCTTCGGTAGGGAATGGTTGTCCTTGAGGATTGAATGATTGCTCGGGGATACGTTCATCTGGGTGGATGGTATCCTGCTCAGTGAGTGCCCGTCCAGCACTGATGCTTGTACTGAGGTGGACCAACTGGTTTTCCGCCTCGGGATCGATGGCAGCAAGGAGAAAGCCTCCAGTATTAGGAGGAGAGAAGCTCAGAATGGGGCGAAACTGGTGAGTAGGAAAGTTGCACCCATCCTTCTCTTGTTCCTGGAGCACGAGATCAAGCGAACGGACATCATAGAGTGTCGCGCAAGGAAAGATTTGCTCGACGTCGCTTTGTTGATATTCAATCAGGTGCCGTTGCCCATTAAAAGCAGTCAAGGTCCAAGTCAACTGGTAGTAGCCCGCAGGGAAGTTCTGCGTTGGGAAAGAGATTTGTGGAGCAGGCAGGCTGAGATAGCCGATGTACGCGAGAGGAGCGGCAACTTGTACGCCCGTGAGATGGGTGATCTGTGCATATTGCTGGACACTAATTCCGCCGTCATAGCTTTGCAGAAAATCGGCAGGCACCGTGTCTCCGGGAGGAAGCTTGACCGTCGAAGGCAACACAACCAGGTCATAGGTGGGATGCCAGTTCTGGTCGATCAGTTGGTTTGCTCGCACCACCGTCGTTTGTGTCGTCGCACTCAAGAGCAGCAAGGCACAGGCTGCCAGCAGAAAACCGCTACTCGCGAGGACACTTCTGCCAGGCTGCCGTCGCAGGAGGAGAAAAATATAGTACCACATCAGTTCAACCTTCCATCATGATTCATGGTATCATACCACGCCAGGTCTTGTGAGAGATGGATTGCAGATGGCCATCTGGACTGAGATGACCGTACTGCAAAGCCTCTCGTGTCCTCTTCTGTTCTTGCTCACTGATAGGCTGCTGCTTGCCTCATATAAAGGCTGGCATACGTTCCTTGGTGTGAGAGAAGTTCTTCATGTGTTCCATATTCGGTGATCCGACCATGTTCGAGAACAGCGATCTGATCGGCCATCCGCACCGTACTAAAGCGATGTGTGATGAGCAGACTTGTACGTCCTCTCATGAGTTCACGGAAATGTGCATAGAGATCATATTCGGCTTGGGCGTCAAGGGAGGCAGTTGGTTCATCCAGGATGAGCAGTGCTGCATCACGCATAAACATACGAGCAAGAGCGATCTTTTGCCACTCACCTCCTGAGAGATCAATGCCAGCATCAGGATGAGCTAACCAGCGTCCCAGAAAACTCTGATAGCCTCGGGGGAACGCCAGGATACGCTCATGGATACCCGCCTTTTTTGCTGCTTGCTGCACGACATCACTATTCTCGATCTGTGCAATATTGCCCAGGCCAATGTTCTGCTCAATGGTGAGATCATAGTGTGCAAAGTCCTGGAAAATAGCAGCCATGTGTTGGCGTAGCTCTCGTGGATCAAATTTACGAAGATCAATTCCATCCCAGAGAATCTTTCCTTCTGTTGGATCATAAAAGCGTGCTAAAAGCTTGGTGAGTGTCGTCTTGCCGACTCCATTGGCACCCACGAGGGCGAGGCATTGACCAGCTGGCAAAAACAGGTTGACGTGACGTAGCACCCACGAGTGCTCGTCATTATAGCGAAAGGAAACGTCGTGTAACGTAATACCAGAAGTCAGTGGTGGTACGTTCTGCACTGAAGCAGCAATGGCTAATGGTTGGGAGAGAGCAAGAAGATTCGTATAGTGATGATAGAATAATGTATTCTCCTTCATGAGGGAGAGAGCACCAATCATGTTCAACAGCGCACTTTGTATACTTATCACAGCACTTGTGTACAAAGCTACATCCCCTAAACTGAAATGCTCTGTAAATGCTTGCAAAATCACCACAACAAACGCTCCAACGGTGACAATGCTTGCAAGGAGAGAGAGTGGAAGCTGCCAGCGTAACTCATGGTGTTGTTGCGCCCGTTGTGTTTGTTGTATTTCTTCTGTTATCTGAATAAAGGATTTCAGGAAGTAATCACCAAGATTGAAGAGGCGTATTTCTTTCGCAAAAGCGATCCAGGAGAGCGCTTGTCCATAATACGAGGCAAGGCGTTCCTTTGGACTGTTGTCGAACGCCACACCAAAGCGTTGACTACTAAACCGCAACTGGATATAAAGCTGTGGCAGAACCGCTACTCCTATCACCCCAGCTAAGAGTGGGTTGAAGGCGATTACTACTCCTAAAAATGTCACTACAGTTACTGTACCTTGGAGTAAATTCGTTACAATTGCAAGAGACTGAAGAGAACTTTCATGAGCACTTCGGATAGCAAGTTGGATAGTGTTTTGAAATTGTGCATCTTCAAAATAGGATAGCCCAACGAAACTATTCAGTTTCTGGTAAATGGTGGTTTGGCTTTTGAGGGAAAGCTGTCGCTCTAGCTCAGCATGGAGATACTGATTCAGAGGACCGATGAGCTGAGAAATAATCATCAGTCCAGCTTGAGCCAGGAGCAAGAGTATCAGATGTTGGTTAAGAGTAGGTGTTGCTTGGTGACGAAGCATATTCTGACTGAGCAGATCAAATAAAACTTTTGTTAACCAAGCAGTACCCAATGGGATAAGCCCTTGAAGACAGATGATGACAATGAGCCCCACAAAGCAGATGGGTTGAGCCTGCCAAGGCATTGTGATCATGCTGAGAGCGGCATGAATGAAGTTCGCTGCCGAGTTAAACCAGCATCGGATCGTGCTCATATTCTCCTTGCTCTCATGTCCTTTGTTCTGCTTGTTCTACTAAAAGATATCTTCTGATAAAGAAACCTCACATCCAGTCCAAGCCTCCACGAGCGATCTCCATCCTTCCTGTCTCGTATTGAGAAACTCCGATGATTGGATCTCACCTTGTTGATTAGTGAAACAGTAGGCCGGTGTTCCGGGAATGTTGTAATCGCGGAGAAAAGGATTACTTTTGCCGGGTGCTACCAGGATGGGTAAACTCATAGTGATCTCGTTCACGAAAAGACGTGTAAGTTCTGCCGTTGCATCACTCACGAAGATCATCATAACTCCTGCTTCTGCTGCCTTTAGTGCCAAGTTTGTACACAATAGGATGGTTGTTTGGTAGTGGCTCGATGGCTCAATGAAAATGAAGATTACTGCTTGTCCCCTATAGGTTGCAAGTGTAACAGTTTCTTCATTCAAGGTCTGAGCGACAAAAGGAGGAGCAACGCTTCCTGTTGGAAGTCCACAAGTGAGCATCTCTTCAGAGAGAAGAGGCTGAGATGGAGGAAGGCAATACGCTTTGCGTGGTAATTTCATGAGAACCACGCCGAGCACACAATGGAGGGGAAGGGATCCCCAGGCGCGTGAGTCGCAGCTGGCGACGCGATTGTCCCCACAAACGAAGATATGCCCCAGTGGAATATGCCAAACTTTTTGGCGTTGATGATTACCTCTATCGTATTGGCGAAGTTGATCGGTTTCACCTTCCTCGTCGAGAGAAAGTGTGAGTATCTCCCCACCGATACCTACAATTCGTTTGATAAAGGACTTGACCTCGAAGAGTGTCAGCTTCATAGAGGACGTGTATGTAGGCCATACCAGTACAATGTTTCCTTTCCTCAACCACTTATCAGGCCAGTGCCGCAGTACGAGCACACGATCTCCAGGGTCTAAAGTGGGCGACATGCTCACATTCTCCACTGTGACGACTGCCAAATAGTGACGGATCAGTGCAATCACAGTAAGTGACAAAATACCTATACCATTCACAATGATGATGAAAAAGAGAGCTATCAATGCTCCATCCTTTGTTACAAGTACAAATAAGCTTGTCCATCAAAAGGTAATCTAGAGGAAGAAGAACATTAGAAAATGCTCCTCACTCTCCGAAGTCGGGAGTAGGTACTCCCGACTTCGTGTGAACGGTGAAC
Source organism: Ktedonobacteraceae bacterium (assembly GCA_051004815.1). Lineage (GTDB taxonomy): Bacteria > Chloroflexota > Ktedonobacteria > Ktedonobacterales > Ktedonobacteraceae > JBBQXY01. The sequence goes on along the minus strand of JBPCJY010000059.1, from coordinate 28,762 downwards.
TCATAGCTGTGGCATTAGCAAAAGTTGGTGCAATCGGCGACACAGCGGGAAGTACAGCCAGGACCAAAGTATGCATACTTATAGTGCTTGGCATCTCCACCACAATTTGCACAGCAGGTAGGACTACACGCGATGTAACAATACCCTGGCGGTGGACACGTCGCTTGGGCCGTTGCCTTTGGTGCAACGCGATCTACAATAGTGTCGATCAATGTAGCTATGGGACCGAGTTGCCTACTGAAGCGGTCAACTACTGAGAGCAGACCATCACTGAACGTTTGCAAAGACATTTCCTCCTTGTATGTACCAAAGTATTTCTTTGGCCGCAATAGCAATGAACACTTCTACTCTTCCAACGATAATTGATATAGTGCTGAGAACGTAGGCTGTAGCTCACCTCCTTCCGATTATTGTAGAGCCATCTCTTGTTTCCCAGGAGTTAGTCAATGTCTTCCATGCTTCCCATCCCTGATATGGATGTCCTGAGGATTGGATGCTGCCTTGTTCATTAACGAGGCAGTAAGAAGGCACTTCTGTGGCTTTATAGTCTTCAAAAAAAGAAGTTGTGCTACGTGGTGCGACGAGAACAGGTAAACGAATATGCTCTTTCTCGACAAGGGTGCGTGTCTCTTCCATATCATTGCTGCTTACGAGAACGAATTCAACGCCTGCTCGTGCCGCTTTCGATCCCAACGACTGAAGGTCTGGCAATATCTCATGGCAGGGATCGCAATGTGCCGAAATAAATACGAAGACGACTTTCCGTCCTGCATACGTGGAAAGTGTCACCATCTCACCACGTAATGTTGGAGCAGTAAAATTGGGTGCTAATTCTCCTATTTTCAGCCCTACTTGATGAGGTGCGGTCACAGTTACGATGCTCAGCGTTGAACCGACGTACCAAGCCAAACGTCAAGAGGAGATTCAATAAGACAACTAACCAGAGCAAAATAGAACTAACAACAAGGATAGTCTCCAACTCATTACTCCTTCTCTTTCATTTAAAAATAGCAGTCAATTTTGGCGAAAGAGTAAAACTATCTCCCCCAACTGCACCCAAATCACGACAAATGCGACTGCTACAAGTCCGATTAGACTCCACTCGGCTAGGTCGAGGTACCCTTGTCCGCTACTCGACTCAGCAAGAGCTACATACCCTAGAAGGGCGCACACGACAAATCCAACGTTCCGCCATACATCGATGGGAGATACCTGCTTCTGGATTGATCCAAAACAGCTACATGACGTCTGAATATTCCGGTGTAACACCGACATCAAGGCACTACTAAAGACAAGCAAAAGAAGGATACTTAGAAGAAAACCTGGTACCAGGAATGGGCCGCCTATGATGACCAGCAATGCAACCGCAATCTCACAGCTCAAGAACAGCAGCGCAACGACGCGGCTGAACCGTTTGGGGAGAATACTAAATTGAGTAATCGTCTGCTCAAATATGGGAACGTTGCTGATTTTTCGCAGAAACGAAACCAAAAAAACGACTCCAATGACGATGCGACAAAAGGCTAGTACATAGAGCATAATGGTAGTGTGTCCTTTTGTAAGCAAGAGACCAGCAGGAATCAACTACGCGAACAAAAAAAGTGGTACGAGAAGCTAGCTGCTAAAAACTTCTTTCTAAGAAAACAGGTACTCAATTTTTCGTACGCACAGAAATAAGCTGTACCCACTGAGGATTTAGTCACCTACATGATCGCTATACATATTGCCTAACACACCCAGCACAGATTTTGTTCTAGTTCGTGCTGTCTACTTTGTCGCTCTCTAAAAAAGGTGGAAGAGAGCTATTCAGTGAAGTTGAGGTACATGATTTAAAAATATCTACGTTCGAGTATAATCTTTTTTTTGCCATTTATCAAGTTGTTGGTCTAATACATATGTCGATGCTATGAGAGGTAAGATAATTATACATCATCAGAGTCATTTGTAAATATGCAGAAAAAAGGTAAAACGAGTACTTTTACGACGATGAGGAGTGGTACATGGCCGTCTCGTTCCCTCTATTACCATTCCTCAACTGAATGAAGGAACCGATACTGCTTTTCTGCATTCTTACATGCCTGTATAATAGAGTAATGAAAACGAACGTTTTCTTTGCCTCCTTTTTGCAACAAAAATCATCGCTATTTGTAACCCTTTCTGTATAATAGAAAGGGCAAAAAAGAGGTTTTTATTGCATACTGGTCGTTTCGCCCAATAAGGAGAGGAAAGTCGTGTCTGCACGAACGTTCGCTTATCTACGCGTTTCCAAAGTGGATCAGGATTTGGAGAAGAATAAAATGGAGATCCTCAAACTGGCGAATGAGGAGCACCTGGGTCATGTCCAGTTTGTTGAAGAGAAGGTCTCCGGCAAAGTCCCTTGGAGAAAAAGACAGATAGCCGATATTCTTACACGCTCGCAACCTGGCGACGCCATTATTGTGAGCGAACTATCCCGCCTGGGCCGCAGCATGCTCGAATGTATCGAGATCCTCTCTATTGCGACCGAAAAGAGACTTCACATCTATGCCATCAAGGGGAACTGGCGGTTGGATAGCAGCATCCAGAGCAAAATTATCGCCATGGCCTTTGCAATCGCTGCCGAAATTGAACGTGACCTCATCTCTCAACGCACGACCGAAGCGCTCCAGGCACGCAAACAACAGGGAATGCCGCTTGGACGGCCCAAAGGTGTTGGCAAAAGCAAACTGGATGCCCATCGGACCGAAATAGAAGCCCTACTCTTGAACGGATCAACTAAAACCTGGGTGGCCAACAAATACCAGACAACCGTTGGGAACCTTCGCCACTGGATAAAACAACATGGGATTGTCGTGAAATAAACGTTTTTAGAGAGAACGTAAGGAAGTGTGAATCATGCCTGTTGAATTTTTGACGCAGGAACAGCGGCAACACTATGGAGCCTACACCACTGAACCGTCCGACGCGCAATTAGCCAGTTATTTCTACCTGGATGATACAGATCGCGAGCGGCTCGCCACCAAGCGCGGGAGCCATCATCGCCTGGGTTTCGCCTTGCAAATTTGCACCGTACGCTTCCTGAGCACCTTTTTAGTTGAACCCACACTTGTTCCCTCTGGCGCGGTCCGCCATGTTGCCAAGCAACTGGGGATCGACAATGATCCTGCTCCTCTCTTGATCCAGTATGCAACAGCCTGGCAAGCGCGTGAGCACTCTCGTGAAATTCAACAGCTTTATGGCTATCATGATTTCTCCGAGCAACCCGAACACTTTCGGCTCATCCGATGGCTCTATACGCACGCCTGGCTCACTGCCGAACGGCCCAGTGTCTTATTTGATTTGGCAACCAAGCGTCTGGTGGACCAGAAAGTCATCTTGCCTGGAGTGAGTGTTCTGGAACGCCTCGTTGCCAGTGTGCGAGATCATGCCGCCAACCGTCTGTGGGAGGAGCTTGCGCGTCTTCCCACGGCCTCGCAACGATTTTTGCTGGAAGATCTCTTGAAGACGCCAGACGGGAGTGGGCAATCTCACCTGGACCGGCTTCGCCGCGCGCCAACGCATGTCAGTGGTCCTGGATTGATCAAGGCCCTCCGGCGGCTAACCGATATCCGTGCGCTTGGCGTGACAGATCTGGACCTCTCCTTTGTTCCTGCAGGACGCCTGAAGCAGTTAGCGCGCCACGCCGCCACTTCTCGTGCGACCCAGATTGAGCGGATGTCTGGTGATCGACGTATCGCCACCCTGCTCGCCTTTGTAAGCGTTTTTGAGGCGACCGCTCAAGATGATGCCTTAGATCTGCTTGACGGGTTAATGCGCTCCTTATGGACAGGTGCGACTCGTGCAGGAGAGCGAGAACGATTACGCACGCTTCGTGATCTGGATGCAGCAGCCTTGCAATTGCGCGAAGCCTGCCTGGTCCTCTTAGACAGCACACACCAGGATCAGCAGGTACGAGAGAAAGTGTACGAGCAAATTGCGCAGAATACACTGATCCAGGCGTGCACACTCGTGGGGGAACTGGCTCGTCCTGCTGAGGACTCCGAGCAGTATCAGCAGTTGCTGGGGAAATACACGACCCTGCGCGCCTTCTTGCCGACCCTCTTGCGCACAGTAACGTTTCAGGCTACCCCTGCGGGCCATCCCGTTCTGGAAGCGGTGACCTTTCTCAAAAACCAGGAGGGACGCAAATCCCCAGCGATTGACGAGGCTCCGCGAAGGGTTATTCCACGTGGCTGGCGACGCCATGTTATCGGGCGAGAGGGCTCGCGCGAACATATTGACCGGAAAGCCTATACACTTTGTGTGGCAGAACGCTTACAAGAGGCGCTGCGCCGCCATGAAGTATTTGTTGCGCCAAGTGAACACTGGTCTGATCCACGCGCCAAACTTCTGCAAGGAGCAGCCTGGGAAGCCGTACGGGGACAGGTTTGCCAAACACTCGGCCGTTCAGAGAAGGCGACCGAAACCCTTGCGGCACTGCACACAGAGTTGCACACCGCCTATCAACAAACCAAGACCAATTTTGCTACCAATACGGCCATTCGCATTGAACAAAGAGCAGGCCATGATCATCTGGTCCTTACCCCCTTCGATCGTCTCGAGGAACCGAAGAGCCTGCTGACCTTGCGTAGGCGGGTCAACCAGCGTTTGCCTCCAATAGACTTACCAGAAGTGGTTCTGGAAATGCATGCACAAACCCATTTTGTCTCGGCCTTTACGCATGTCAGTGATAGCAATGCCCGCGCAGATAATCTTGCCCTCTCGATTTGTGCTGTGCTTATTGCCGAAGCCTGTAATATTGGCTTGGCGCCGGTTGTGAATCCGAACAATCCCGCACTGACGTATGATCGACTCACCTGGGTGCAGCAGAATTATATTCGGGCAGAAACCCTCAGCCGGGCCAATGCGATGTTAGTCGCTGCTCAGGCCAAACTAACACTCGCACAAGCCTGGGGTGGAGGTGAGGTCGCTTCGGTTGATGGATTGAGGTTCGTTGTGCCCGTCCGAACCATCAATGCAGGATATAACAGCAAGTATTTTGGAGTTGGGCGCGGTGTGACCTATTATAACTTTACAAGCGATCAATTTAGTGGTTTTAATGCAATCGTTATTCAAGGAACGATCAGGGACTCCCTCTACATTCTGGAAGGGCTACTCGAACAACAAACGAGTCTCAACCCGATAGAGATCATGGCGGATACCGCAGGCACCTCTGACCTGGTCTTTGGGCTGTTCTGGCTGTTGGGGTATCAATTTAGTCCCAGGATCGCAGATATCGGGGAGACACGCTTCTGGCGCATGGATATGGAAGCGGATTACGGGCCGCTGGGCGGCCTAGCACGCAATCGCATTAATGGCAATCTCATCATGGATCATTGGGACGATATGCTGCGTGTGGCAGGCTCTCTCAAATTAGGAACAGTTCACGCGACCGATGTGATGCGAGCATTGCAAAGAGGAGGACATCCCTCAGCGCTCGCTCGTGCGATTGGAGAGGTAGGACGTATCGCGAAAAGTCTCTACCTGCTCTGTTTTATTGACGATGAGAACTATAGACGCAGAATAGTGACACAACTGAATCGCGGAGAAGGACGCCATGCAGTAGCTCGTGTCATCTTTCATGGCCAGCGAGGTGAGCTTCGTCAGCGCTATCGTGAGGGCCAAGAGGATCAATTAGGGGCGCTAGGGCTGATCCTCAATGCTGTTATTCTTTGGAATACCACGTACATGCAAGATGCCTTAGAAGTCCTTCGGGCAACAGGTAAAGAACTCCTGGCTCCCGATGTTGCTAGGCTCTCTCCTTTAGTTTCGCAACATGTCAATTTCTCTGGGAAGTATCACTTTAATTTGCCCGACACGCTCGCTGCTGGTCAACACCGGCCATTAAGGGTGCCAGATCAACCTGACGAGGAGCCGTAAATGCTACTCTCTTAATGCAGAAAACAGCCGGGATAGCTGCTTCTTATTCTCTTTTACCGCTTTTGCTTAAACCACTTTTCTGTTCCATTGCGCCACGGACCCCGTCTAAAAGCAGAATTAATGGCAATTTATAAGCGAGGGTGGATTCCAAGCTGTCGCCGCCCAGGCAATGATGGAGCAGTAGGAAATACTCTTGAAGGCTTGCTGGACATAACAGAGAATAATTTGCCTTTACCAAATGCAGCAGAATGGGAACTTAAAGGCCAGCGCAGACAAACAGCGTCGCTTGTAACGCTATTTCATATGGACCCATCGCCCAGAGCGATGGGACTTATTACAAATCTACTGTTGCCAAAGTATGGCTGGCCGCTTGATAACCATCCCAACGAATGGAGTTTTCGGCAAACCATTTCAACACAGGTTGTCAGTGACCGTGGCTTTAGAGTAGTAATTGATGATGTTGAAAGAAAAGTGCTGATCTCATTTGATGCAAGAGTTGTTGGAGAAAGACATAACGCCTGGCTTCAAAGTGTGAGGGATCGTGTTGGATTAAGTGAGCTAACACCTCAACCTTATTGGGGTTTTGCTGATTTGGAGTACAAAGCAGGGACGAAACTCAAAAACACATTCTACATTTTGGCGGACGCGAAGACACAAGATGGGGTTGAGTATTTTCAATATAATGGTATCGTTATGCTGCAGACATTTAGTTTCGAGAAATTCCTTGGAATGTTACGAAGAGGCTTGCTCAAAGTGGATTTTGATGCGCGTACAGGACATGGGCGAGGAGGACATAATCACGGAACAAAATTTCGTGTGCAAGCAAACTTATTACCTACCCTTTATGAAACGGTAACACCCATATTCGATCAGCCTCTACATCCCGAGGAGCGTGGTAAGCGTATTGATATCACAACATTACAACCTACAACCGAGGCTTTTGAAAATGCTGTAAATGCTGGGCCAACCATTATTGACCTACCGTCAAGTGAAGAGGAACATTGAACTGCATATGTGTTTCATTCTCTCCCACTCAGTGGAAAAACATATCGTTCACGGAGAAAAGTTGATAGTATACAATAAACAGGTAGAAACAGTAATTGGTTTGGCTTCATTCATAGGGAACAGAAATTGTGCGAGAAATTTTTCGAGAACTGCTAGAAAACCTGGAACGCGGAGAGACTGTGGCGATGGCGACGATTGTACGGCGTAAGGGGTCGGTGCCGCGTGAGGTGGGAGCGAAGATGCTGGTGCAGCGCGATGGGAGAATTAGCGGCACGGTGGGTGGTGGTTGTGGCGAGGCTGAGGTATGGCGTAGTGCTCTGAATGTGCTTGATACGCAACGCCCAGTTACCGTACAGGTTGATTTAACTGAAGAGATTGCTATGGAGAGCCAGGGCGTGTGCGGCGGTATCTTTGATGTTTTTGTACAGCCGTGGCACACTATGGCGCAATCGGGCCAGCCAGATATGCGCGAGTATGCACATGCCATTGCCGAAGCTCTTGAAGGCGAACAGGCTATTGTCTCGATTACTCTGGTCGCGGCGGGTGGTGCGTGGCGACAGCACATCGGGCAACAGATGTTAGTGCATGAAGATACTAGCACGTTAAGCGCATTGACGCTTCCTGATGCCGCACCAGAGCTAGACGTGCGGATACAAGAGGCGGCACAGCAAGCCATTCGTGCAGGTAAGCCGCACATTGAAAAAATAGCTGGCCCGGAAAACGCCTGGGCGGAGCTGTTTGTGGAGCCGTTTACGCCACGTCCAGTTCTGCTCATCGCGGGGGCGGGTCACATCGCGGCCCCTCTGGCGGCGATTGCTCACCTGATGAATTTCTCGGTGAGCGTGACGGATGACCGGGCTTCATTTGCCACCCGCGAACGCTTTCCTGATGCGCAGCGATTACTGGTTGGCGATATCGAGGCTACCCTTAAAAATTATCCCATTACTCCGCGCACACATATTGTGCTGGTGACACGCGCCCATGCCCATGATGTGCAAGGGTTGAGGGCTATTCTCGACTCGCCAGCGGCCTATATCGGCATGATCGGGAGTCAGCGACGCGTGTGGGCAGTTTTCAAATTGCTACACGAGGAAGGCATTCCCGCTGAAAAACTGCTGCGGGTTCAGGCCCCCATTGGGCTGGACCTGGGTGGGAGCACGCCCGAAGAGATTTCCCTCGGAATTATGGCCGAAATTACGCTGCTCCGCCGCGGTGGCTCTGGCAACGCCATGTCCGCGGCATTGCGCTCACGCTACCAGGAACGCTTGAATCGGCTCGACGAGGATTTTGAGTAGCTCTACGTGTCCTCTTTCATCCCTTGCTTGCTCCTCAATAATATGCTATACTCTTCTTAAGGTATCGTAAGGTATCACTTATCAGAACTCATCGCACCTGCCGAGGTCTTTCACTCATCATAGTCCCATATGTCCCAAGGTCTCAAATGTCTCAAATGGACTGAACCCCTGTGAAAGTGAAGATATCTCATAGCCCCAACCGTCCTAATCGTCTCGTTTATCACAAGTTCTCATCGTCACAACTGTCACAAAGTCACAACCGTTCTCTTCGGGAGCGGGATTCCCCCACTCTCTTCATTACCGCCGTATACGGCCCGTCCAGGGCTTGTGAATGATGACCAGGACGACCCGCCAGGGGCATACACAGGGAGGTTTTTGGGAAAGAAGCAATGGTGAGGGTGTGCGTAGGGACAAGGGGTGGACGTGGCGGTCGATGGGGGGCCTTGTGCTTGTCCGCGGCTGGGACTGTTGAAACCCTCCCAGGACAAGCACAAGGCCCTCACTCAACCCCACCCTTCCTCTTGTCCCTACGCACACCGAACAACCTACCCGTGTTAGCCCGCCAGGGGCACCCCGGCCATCATTTACAAGCCCTGCGATCAGGCAGTTTTCCTCTTGACAAACACGCCTTTTATGGGTATTCTATAAACATATTCATTCCACATTGTAGATTAAATTCCATATATTGGAATATCGGCACGGAGAGTAGCAAGAAGGTTGCATGAATTCGACGGTAGTTCGAGATACGAAAGTTGGTGTGCTTGATAAAGCAATGCGCATTTTGTCCGCCTTTCCAGGTGGTGATGTCGCCCTGACGCCGCAACAAATTGCCAAACACACTGGTATGCCGCTCCCGACGGTGTACCGGCTGGCCCAGGTGCTAAGTGAGCATGGTTGGCTTATGAAAGAGGAGCAGAGGTTTCGTCTGGGAATGGCACTCTTGCGCATGGGGGCGATGGTGGCTGATGGCATTGATATACGCTCACGGGCACAGCCGCACCTGCGCTGGTTGAAAGAACAGACCAGCGAGAACTCAGAGCTGTACATCCGCGTGAAAGAATCTCGCATTGCGATTGAGGTAGTGCGCAGCCCGCATAATTTGGGTACATTTGTTGAAATCGGTGCTCCTTTGCCATTGCATGTTGGCGCGGGAGGAAAGGTACTGCTCGCGTGGCTGCCAGATAGTGAACAGGACGACGTGATCGCGGCGAGTGCAGCACGTTATAGCAATTACCCGCTGTCCGATATACCAGCATTGAAAAATGCGCTAGCGCACATACGTGACGTTGGTTGGGCGATGAGTGAGGGCGAACGGGCAGCAGATGTCGGGGCTATCGCGGCACCGATTTTCAATGTGGGCAAACAGATTGTTGGAGCGATGGTCCTGGCGGCACCGGTTGTACGCCTGGGAGCAAAAGAGCGTGCCATGTATGTCCCACTTGTGTGTGAGGCGGCGCGTCGCACATCGCTTGACATGGGATACATCGCTCAGGAACGGGTGCAATGAATTGTACCTCTATCATACAATGACAAACTATGGCAATTTGGGTGTAAAGGCGGAAGGGCGGAAGGATGGGCGATCACGAGGGTCGTCTCTATAAGAAGGTTCGATGACGATGACTTTTAATGAGAATTCTTTCTTTTCATCATTGCAGATGGGAGAGACTGAACGGCAGCAACCGCTCGCCGGGGTACGCGTGTTGGAACTTGGTTCTTTCGTGGCGGCTCCGCTTGCGGCTCGTCAACTGGCGGATTTTGGCGCGGAGGTGATTAAAGTAGAGCCGCCACGCCGGGGCGATGAGTTGCGTACGTGGGGAACGATGGTACCGACGCGAACGGGGGAGATATCGGCGTGGTGGCTTGCGCAGTCACGCAATAAACGACTGATTACGCTGGACCTGCATCGCACAGAGGGACAGGAACTGGCCCTCAGACTAGTCGAGCATGTTGATATTGTAATTGAGAATTTCCGTCCGGGTCGCTTGGAACAGTGGAATCTTGGCTACGAGCGCATGAAAACTGTCAATCCGCGTGTTGTATTAGTGCGGATTTCTGGTTTTGGGCAGACGGGCCCATACCGTGAGCGGGCTGGTTATGGGAACGTGGGCGAGTCAATGGGTGGAGTGCGCTATGTGACGGGTTTTGCTGACCGTCCACCGGTGCGCATTGGCGTGAGTCTGGGCGATGCGCTGGCTGCACAGCAAGCGGCCTTTGGGGCGATGCTGGCTCTGCGGGCAAGTACGCGCGATGGGCAGGGCCAGGTAGTTGATGTAGCTATTACCGAGGCGGTTTTCGCGCTGACCGAAGCTATGCTTACCGAGTATAAACACGTCGGAGTCGTGCGTGAACGTAGTGGCAACAGCATGCTGCGTGCGGCCCCGTCGAATGTTTACCAGACAGTAGATGGGCATTGGCTGGCCATTGGCGGTAATGGCGAGAACGTGTTTCGCCGCCTTGCGCAGGCAATGGGGAAACCCACGCTGGTAGAAGATCAACGCTTCCGTAACAATCGTACACGCGTTAAACATCACCACGAACTCGACGAGATCGTCGGTTCCTGGGTTTCTACGCTCACACTGACCGAGGCGCAGACAATGCTGGATAAAGCAGGTGTACCGGCAGGTCCCGTGATGAGCATCGCCGATATTGCCGCCGACCAGCATTTTCAGGAACGCGGTATGCTTGCCAGCGTACCAGATGAGCGCATGCCGGAAGGGGTAACTTTCATGGCCGGCATCGTGCCACGCCTGACTGAGACACCGGGAACAATTGCACACAGCGGCGGTGACCTGGGGGCGGACAACCAGGCGGTGTATGGAACTTTCCTTGGTCTCGGTGCGCGGGAAATGGAACTATTGCAAACAGAAGGGATTATTTAATCATGGCTGCATCTTCCACATGGCCCTCACAAGTTACAATCGTCGATGTCACGCCGCGCGATGGTCTCCAGGATGCGGACCATTTCGTGACTTCTGAGCAGAAACTGACCTTCATCAACACGCTGCTCGATGCTGGCATTCGGGCGATAGAGGCGACTTCGTTCATGCACCCCAAATGGATTCCGCAACTTGCCGATGCCGATTATGTGGCAACCCATCTCCCACAACGTCCCGGTGTCGTTTACAGCGCATTGATACCCAATATGCGTGGTTATGAGCGAGCGCGGACGGCCCATATCGAAGAGATAACCCTGGTTGTCTCCGCCAGCGAGTCACACAACCGGGCCAATCTCAACCGCTCGGTGGAGGAGTCACTGGCACAATTGGGAGAGGTCGCGGAGCGAGCGCGGCTCGACGGTGTAGTGGTGCGAGGCGCGGTCGCAACGGCGTTCGGTTGCCCCTTTGAAGGAAAAGTAGCCGCGGAGGCAGTAATGCGTATTGTGCGAGCCTATGCGCAGATGGAGGTACAACAGGTTTCGTTAGCGGACACTATCGGGGCAGGTAATCCGCGCCAGGTGTTTACGTTGTTTCAACTGGCACGTCAGGAATTGCCTGAAAACATTTCACTTTCAGCACATTTTCATGACAGGGCGGGCTATGGCCTGGCCAATGTGTTCGCCGCGCTGCAAGCGGGCGTGACGACGTTCGATGCGGCCATCGGAGGACTTGGTGGCTGTCCCTACGCGCCCGGTGCGCCCGGCAATCTCTCTACAGAAACGCTGGTGGAGTACCTGGAGGCGATGGGTTTCGCGACGGGCATATCTCCGGCTACATTGGCGGCGGCACGCGAACAGCTAATGGCGAACTTGTTGCGGGGAGAGCCTGTAACGACCAGTCACTCCATGAGAAGATAGTGTGTTTTTAAGCATATAAAAGATAGAGCGACATCGAAGTTGTTCCTGGGGTCTCATCTAGCGTAAGGGGCGCAATGAATTGTGCCCGATAGTAAGGAGGCTGGCATTGCTGCACACATTATTGTTGTCCTTTGGCTTCGGACTCATCACGGCATCCATCCTGGCAATCTCTGCTGTGGGTCTCTCACTGCAATTTGGCATCACGAATTACATCAATTTTGCCTACGGTGAACTCTTAACCTTTGGTGTTTACACCGCATATGTGGTGAATCAGGTTCTGGGATGGAACATCTGGATCGGGCTGGTGATTGCTGTGATCCTCACCGCGATTCTAGCATGGCTCATAAATCTGTTCATTTTGCGCCCCTTCACTGATCGCGGCACCTCGCCCATTATTATGCTGGTGGTGACATTGGGCGTCTCGCTGATCCTGCAAAACATTATCCTGGCCATATTTAGCGAGCAGTTCCAGAATTACTCCATGAATACCGGAAGTCCTCTCAGCATCGGCCCGTTCCTCTTCACTCCGTTACAACTGGGCATTATCGGTCTGGCGATTGTCACCATGCTGAGCATTCACCTGTTATTGCGCTATACACGCCTGGGTAAGGCCATGCGGGCCGTTTCCGACAGCCCTGAGCTTGCGCGTGTTTCGGGTATCAACACACGTTTGATTGTCAACGCGGTGTGGCTGCTAGCCGGCGGATTGGGGGGCCTGAGCGGTGTGGTGCTGGCATTCAATGTGGCGAGCTTCACCCCAACGGTGGGCTTTGGCTTCCTCTTCATCATCTTCGCGGCGGTCATCCTGGGCGGCATTGGTAGCCCCTATGGGGCTATCGCGGGTGCGCTGGTCGTGGGAATTGCCACCGAGGTGAGCGCTGCCTTTATTAGCTCCGAGTACAAGAACGCGATTGCTCTTGTCATTCTTATTATTGCGTTGCTGATTCGACCGCAAGGTATTTTCGCTTCGCGTGGACGCGCATAAATACGCTTGGGAGGAAAATACGATGCCAACATTTGTTTTCTACCTGCTCACACTGGCGGTCTTCGGTGCCATTTACGGCACACTGGCGATGGGCCTGAATATCCAGTGGGGCTACACGGGCATACTCGATTTCATGTACATTGCGTTTGTCGCCGTGGGCGGCTATGTGACCTCGCTTTTAATGATGCCGCCCGCGCTGCCTGGCTCTGGCTTTCAATATGTGCTTGGGCTGAACTGGCCCTTCATTCCGGCCTTGCTGGTCGGAGGACTGGCATCTGCCTTGCTGGCCCTTATCGTGGGTTTACTGGCCTTGAACCGTCTACGCAGCGACTACTTCGCGATCGTGACGGTGGCAGTCAGTCTGGTGCTCTACACCATCGCCGGTAATAACACGCCATTGGTCAACGGCTGGGACGGGATTTCCGGCATTCCACAGCCCTTTCAAGATGTCCTGAACGTGGATTACGGCACCTACCAATTTTTCTTCCTGGGGCTGTGTGTGGTCATTCTGATTATTGTCTACATCTTCTCGGAGCGACTGTACCACGCACCTTTCGGGCGAGCACTGCGCAGTGTGCGCGAAGATGAAATGGTGGCACAGGGTTTAGGAAAGAATGTGTTCGCGCTGCGCTTAAAAGCCTTCGTTATTGGTGCTTTTATTGCTGGTATTGGCGGCAGTTTGCTGGTCATCTACGTAGATGCCTTCAATCCGAGCGCGTGGACGACGAGTGAGACATTCTTCTTGTGGGCTGCACTACTATTGGGTGGGAGTGCCAACAACCGGGGAGCGATGCTGGGAGCATTGATCGTGCCGGTGCTGTTCGCTGAGATCACCCGTTTTCTGCCAAGCTTCGGCTCACCGAGGCTGGTGGACTCTTTCCGCTACATTGCTATCGGTGTCTTGCTCATTCTGACGGTGCGCTTCCGTCCGCAGGGCATTCTGGCTGAGAAACGCTTCCGTATACGCAAAAGCAAGTTACTGCAACTCGAGCCCGTGTTGGCGGGTACTAGCCCTGGGGTGCGTATTAGAGATGCAGACTTGGAAGATAACCCTGGGACATTGGCAGATAGCACTGCATCGGTGCAGGATGAGGAAAGGAAGACGTTATGAGTAGTGAAACGCGTCAGGACGATGGTGAGAGTCGTCCTTATCCTTCCACAAGCACTGCTACTGCTACAGAGAGTTCGGCTGATAAGATCATACTCGATGCGCGGAACATGGCGAAAAGCTTTGGCGGGTTGCGTGCGGTGGACAATTGTTCGTTTACCGTAGCTCGCGGCAGCGTGACCGGACTAATTGGTCCCAATGGAGCGGGTAAAAGTACGGCAGCCAATTTGATTACGGGCTTTATCCGTGCTGACGCTGGCAGTATTTTATTTGACGGTAATGATATTGCTCGCATGCCTGTTCACCTGATTGCGCGACACGGCCTGACACGGACCTTCCAGATCACACGGGAACTTGAGCGTATGACAGTGGTGGAGAACATGTTGGCGGCTCCACATAATCAACTTGGCGAGAGCTTCTGGCTGGGGTTACTGGGGCTGCCCGCGGTACGCAAGCAGGAGAACGAGAACCTGAAGCATGCACTCAAGCTGCTACAGGATTTTGATCTGTACCAACTGCGTGATGAATATGCCGGGAACCTCAGCGGAGGGCAGCGCCGCTTGTTGGAGCTAGCGCGTGTGGTGATGACGCAGCCCAAGTTGCTACTGTTGGACGAGCCGTTCGCAGGCATCAATCCTGTGCTAGCAGCACGCCTCAGCGACTACATCGAGGCACTGTGCAAAGAGGAAGGTATCACCTTCCTGATTATCGAACACAACTTGGCGATGGTAGAGCGACTCTGCCATACGGTAATCGTCATGGCGTTGGGGCGCATGATTGCTGAGGGCAGCATGGCGGAACTGCGCCAGAACGCGGCGGTGGTGGACGCCTATCTAGGGGAGGCATAAAGGTATGACCACACACAATCCAGAAAAATCTCCCAATAGTGCCGCGAACAGCGGCTCTGCTGGTACACACGATACAACGCATTCCACCATTCTGGAAGTTCAGGAGGTCGAGGGCGGCTATGGACATGCCAAGATTCTAAATAGCGTCTCGCTCAAGCTTGAATTGGGCCAGCTTGTTTCGGTTGTTGGTCCAAATGGAGCGGGGAAAAGTACGTTGATGAAGGCCATTTTTGGTTTGATTCGCGTGACCAGTGGGCGCGTCTTGCTGGATGGGAAGACTATCACGAATACACAACCGGAGACGCTGGTGAAACTGGGCATGGCCTATGTGCCGCAAAACAACAACGTGTTCCCCTCACTCTCGGTGCTGGAAAATCTGGAGATGGGGGCTTTTATTCGCAGAGATAACTACCGCGCACGCATAGAAGAGATGTTTACGCTCTTCCCTGATTTGCGTGAGAGCCGCCAGCGACCGGCAGGTCAACTCAGCGGTGGACAGCGCAATATGCTGGCCATGGCGCGTGCATTGATGCTAGACACACGCGTGTTATTGCTGGACGAACCGACGGCGGGACTGGCTCCCAAGGTGACCCTCAGTGTTTGGGATCGCATCCTGAGTATTCGTGACTCTGGTGTGGCTGTGCTGGTGGTTGAGCAGAACACGCGTATGGCACTGGAACGTTCAGATTACGGCTATATCCTCGTGACTGGGCGCAATCGCTTCGAGGGGCCTGGTTCCGAGTTGATAGCGAGTAAGGAGGTAGCGAATCTGTATCTTGGGCAGTAATTGTCCACAAGTGACACGCCGTAGCCCATCTCTACGGCATAGTTAGTTCCACAGATCTAACAGACGAGGAGTAAGAAATGCGTACTTTTTCCACATCGTGGTGGGCCAAAACATCTACTGCTGTACTACTGTTGCTGGCAATGCTGCTAACCGCCTGTGGTGGCAGTGGCAACAATGGCAATGGCAATGGTAGCACGAACACATCGCCCATTAAGGTAGGTGTGATCGGCCCAATGAGCGGTTTCGAGTCCTTCATTGGCCCAGACATTTTGAAGGGGGTGCAAGTAGCAGTTGACCAGATTAACGCTAACGGCGGTATTATGGGTCGGCAAGTGCAGATAATTACTGCCGACACCGGTGGTGATGCGGTGGATGCGGTTCCGGCCTTGCGCAAACTGATCAATGTAGATCAGGTCAATTTGATCGTGGGTCCGTCGTCGTTGGAAGCGCAAGCGGTGTTGCCGATTCTGCAACAGAGCAAGATTCCTGATGTGATCGTGGGCGGCACGACGCAGCTTGACAACCTCACCAGTACGTATGTATGGCGCAGCAGCCCCTCTGATAACCTGCTGGGTGTAGCAATGGCTTACTACGCGAACAACAAGGGCTTCAAGAATGCAGCAGTACTCTTTGGCAGCAATGAATCGGCGCAGACGCTGAAAGCACCGGTGGTTGATGCTTTCAAACGACACGGTGGCACGATTGTAGCCGATATTAGCCTGGTGCCCGATCAGTCGTCGTATCGTTCTGAGATTGAGCAACTCTACGCGGCGCATCCTCAAGTTGTGTTTACGCAGGTGGACGCACAAACGGGCGCAACGCTGTTCAGCGAGATCAAAGAACTGAAGGGGCTGGGACTGCCCTTCATCGGCACCGATGTAACGGCCTCATCTGACTTCATTAAAGCCATCACACCTTCGGTTGCGCAACAGGTACTAACCTCGCTGCAAGGTACCTCATCGGGCGGTCAGGCGACGACAGAGTTTACCCAGTTGTACCAGGCAAAGTTCCACTCTACCCCCGTAGAACTGGCAGACTATGGCTACGATGCAATGAACATTTTAGCACTGGCAGTTGACGCGGCAGGCTCGACCAACGGCGATGCGGTGGGCGCAAAGATGAAGACGGTGGCGAACCCGCCGGGTACAACTGTGAATGATTACAAGACAGCCTACACGGCCCTGAAAGCGAAGACCAAGATCAACTACGACGGAGCAAGTGGGCCGATGGATTTCAACGAGCACAACAATGTTACCGGTGGCTTCGATGCAGTGTCATCGGATGCCTCGAGCAACATTAAGGTGGTACTATCGATTACTGCCCAACAGTTGAACGGGTATTAACGATGTAGTGCTCCTGATGCTGAGAAGCTGAAAGGAAAGTGCGCGAACAAGACAATCTTTTCGGTCGCCTTGTTCGCGCATCCTTCTTCCAGTTCTTTAGAAGCAGTAGTGGAGAATACAGATGGTTACTTCATTTTTTCGTGCCCTGTGGGTGATCTTGCGGAAAGATATACGCGTCTGGTTGCGTCAACCCACCAATATAGCGGCGACGTTTTTACCACCCATCAGTTTCTTATTGGTATTGATATGGCAATTCTTGGACTCGCGGCTCTGGTCGCTGTAGCTATTGGGGTACTGTCTATGCGGCGGGGTATAGCCTCGTAGGTTGTTGAGTGCAGGGCATGGTCGCTTAATTCATGAGGCCCCAGGGTTTGGCGCGGCGGCGAGCCTTTTGGGCCTCCTGGGGATTACCCAATGCTTCGAATACGTCCGCTTTCAGTGCCCATGCGGGTGCGTAGCTGCGATCCATCTCGGTGGCTTCGCTGAGCGCGTCGAGTGCTGCCCGATTATGTCCCAGGCGTATCAGTGCCTCCGCTTTGTTGCACCAGGCGACGGCACTGTGCGGGTTGACGAGCAGTGCGTGGGTGTAAGCATCGACGGCTCCCTGGAAGTCGCGTAGGCAGGAACGGGCATTGCCCAACCCATTCCAGGCTTGGAAGCTATTCTGATCGTAGATGAGAGCCTGTTCATAGGAGGCCAGAGCTTCTTCGGGCATATTCATATCCAACTGTGCATCGGCTTTGCCATTCCAGGCGGTAACATATTGATGGTCAAGGGCCAACGCCCGCTCAAAATGGACAAGTGCTTGTTGATAGCGTTGCAGACGATTGAGAACGAGGCCGGCACTGACCCAGACGATGGCATTGCCCGAGTCAATTTCAGTGGCACGTTGATAGGCTTCCAAGGCTTTTTTGTAGTTGCCCTGGTTGTAGAGGGTGGTACCCTTGCCATTCCAGGCGTAGAAATTGCGCGGATCCATGCGCAAAGCCTCTTCGTAGGCTTGCAGCGCTTGAGAATAGCGTTGCTGCTTACGCAATTCATCACCTTCCAAGCATTTATCACGGACGCTCGAGGTATTGGGCGGGGTCTTGATATGCTGTTGCCGACTGACTGCATCATTTTTCCCGGTGATTTGAATGGCCGGGAGTGCGGGATTAGAGACGGCGCGTCGTGCGGGAAGATGCCCACTGGCACCATCCATATGCGTGGAGGGTGTGCGCAACCTGGACACCTGAGCACCAGGGCGGCAAGCCAGATCGAAGGCCTGCATAAATTCCAGCATATCGGCGAAGCGTTCTTCGGGGTATCCAGCCAGGCCACGTAAAACAACGGCATCCAGGGCGGGGGGTAGCTCTGCATTTAATGTAGATGGTGGCGGGATAATGCTTCCTTGCGGGTCGAGCGGGTGATAGCCGGTTAACATCTCGTACAAGACGACCGCGGAGCCGTACTGATCACTGCGTGGATCGACGATGCCAGTGGTCTGTTCGGGTGCCATGTAGCCGATGGTGCCGCGGACGGTGACGGTCTTGCCGACGCGTGTACCGGGTTCCAGGGAGCGGGCAATGCCGAAATCAGTAATCACCAGGCGGTAATCTTCGGGGTGAAGGAGGATGTTCTCAGGCTTAATATCGCGGTGAATCACCGGACTTGGTCGAGTATGAGCGTATTGTAGGGCATTGGCGAGTTGGTGAAAGTTATTCATTGTCTCATTAGCAGGGAGAGGCCCACCAACCTTGGCGAGGCGGGTGCGTAAGGAGCCAGCAGTATAGAGCGGCATCACCAGAAAGGCATTATTAGGACCGTCTTCACCATAATCGAGCACAGGAGCGATGTTAGGATGATCGAGTTTAGCTGCGATAATAGCCTCACGCAAAAAATGCTCACGTTCGCTCGGCGTCGTTTTGCTTGGAAGTAATACTTTGATAGCGATACGGCGAGAAAGATTCTGATCAATGCCATTGAAAACGGCGGCATAGCCGCCTTTGCTAATCAATGCATGAATTGTATAGCGACCAGCCAGTGCTGTGTTCAATAAAGGTAGCGCACATGCCCGACAAAATAGATCGCTGTCCCGATTCTCATAGCCGCAGTCCACCTGATCGGCGCAGCGTTTCAATGTGTTTTGCCCTCCTCTAGCGGTGCGAAGAACCAATACATATACTCTGCGCTCACATTTGTGTGGTCGGAGAGATGAGGCAAGTATTCATCCATTATACCCTTACATTCCCTGCTTGCTGTTCCAATGTTCGCGCCCATTCCTGGCAAGATTGAGCCTCCTGTCCTCTTCCCAGCTTTTCTAGCACGACCGCTTTATTATACCAGGCGTCTGGCTCATCAGGAGCGAAAGAGGTGGCTTGATCTAAGGCGGCTAACGCCTCATCAAGCTGCCCAAGAGCGAAGAGAGCCAGCCCTTTATTGTTCCAGGCCGCGATATAATGTACATCGACTGCTAACGCTCTGTCAAAAGCAAGTAGGGCCTCTTCATGGCGTCCTAATTCGTGGAGCAAACTACCTTTGTTATACCACGCGGAAATCAATCCTCCATCGTAGTCAAGTGCGTGATCGTACGATTCCAAAGCATCTTCAAACATGCGTAACGCAGCCAGTACGTTTCCTCGATTATACCATGCGCCCGCTAGTGTTGGGTCAAGTGAAAGAGCATGATCGTAGCCGACCAACGCTTCGGCAAAACGTCGCAGGTCGCGTAAGTCGTTGGCTTTATCAAACCAAACCATGGGATTATTGGGGTCGAGGAGCGTGGCCTGATGATGGAGCGGGAGAGCTTCTTCTGCCTGCTTTGTGCGGCGTAGGATGTTCCCCTTGGTGTCCCATAAGGCAGCATTGTTGGCATCGAGGTCCAGGGCGCGATCAATGGCAATGAGGGCTTCATCGTAGCGTTGAATACTGTAGAGGGTATCGCTCATAGCTTGCCAGATAACGCTTTGGCGGGGGTCGAGGAGCAAGGCGCGGTCGAATGCAAGCAAAGCCTCCTCGACGCGCCCCTGTTCAGCGAGGGTCATACCGCGTCCACTCCAGGCAAAGACATAGTTGGGGTCATGCACGAGAGCCTGGTCATAGCAATACATTTCTTCATCAAAGCGACGAAGTTCGTGCAACACGTTTGCGCGTGAGTTCCAGAGGTCAGGGTCATTGGGATAAAGTGAAAGGGCATGGTCATAGGCGAGAAGAGCTTCCTCGGGACGATTCAGATGCAGCAAGGTAGCCCCTTTGCCGCTCCATGCCTCGACGGAGACGATGTTCTGTGCTGTAGCGGCTTCGTAGGCAGCCAGGGCATCGGGATAGCGTTCCGCTTCATAGAGACGATTACCCTCATCTAACCAGTTGTGCGTGGGAAGCGAGTGATTCTGTCCAGTGATGCGTGGTTGTCTGGTTGGCTCGCTGCTTCCTTTAGGAATGGCTGGTCGCAACTGTGTGGCCATATCCTCTTCATCTACCAGGGTGTTCAACACTGATGCCGCGACTGAAGGAGGTGCGCTAGAAAAGGCATCACTGCCTACATGAGCTGCCATACGTTGTTTAAAAGGACTATGCTCAGTAAGCAGCGAATGTGCTGAAAATTCTGCTTTCACGAGAAAAGCGATGGGTCCATCTTGTCCATAGTCTGTAACGTGGATACTGCCTGGTTCCTGTATACGATGTGAGAGAGAGACCGCTATCTCGGCATCCTGTAAAAAGCTTTCTTGCTCTGCCACACTGGTCAGCGCGGGATGGAGGGCCCGTATCGTGACGGGACGGTCTTCGTGACGATCATGCGCATTGAATGTGATGGTAGCTCGGTCTTTGCCCATGAATGACAGTATTTCATAGCGACCTTGCAGCAATGTTCCTTGTAGTGGAATGCCACACTGTGCGCAAAAACGAGCTTTATCTCTATTCTGGAAATTACAACCTTCGGTATCCAAACACAACATCCCCATCGTCGTCATCTTTCCCTTTCTCCCCAATGTCCTTCAGTCTCGCGAATGGTTGATAAGTCAACTGGCATATGCAAGATGCCTGTGCTTTTTGCTTTCTACACTACTTTAGCGAAAAGCAAGCGGTTTTGTCAATCCTGAATTTGTATATATTTTCTGTATGATACCATACATGCTTGTATTTTGTATCCTATTTGCGCTAATCTTCAACTTTTCCTCTCTTGCCATAGCAGAAAATGCCTGACATAATAACAATGTAAGCAGGATTGCTGTGGCAAATGGGAGCACGATAGATTATAGTATGTTTGATAAAACGGGTTTGATCCAATTATTCTGTAATGAGAGACGATCAAACGAAGCAAAGTGGGTACGTAAAATAGAGTACTTACCAGGTGGAGTAAGGAAGAATGAATAAGAACGTGACAGAAAATACGATGGCGGAGGATAGCGAGAGCGAAGGCCAGACACCGCTCATTCGCGTGCTATTGGCGGACGACCATGCTCTGGTACGTGAAGGTACACGTCGCCTCCTGGAGGCCGAAGGGGATGTCGAGGTAGTGGCGGAGGCGGCCAGCGGGGAAGAGGCGGTGCGGGCGGCACAACGTTTGCATCCCGCTATTGCTATCATGGATATCGCCATGCCAGGGATGGGGGGTATTGAGGCCACACGCCAGATTAAAGCGCATTGTCCCGAAACGGCGGTATTGGTGCTCTCTGCTTATGACGATGAACCATACCTGATAGCTTTGCTGGAGGCAGGGGCCGCGGGCTTCTTACTAAAAAATGTACATGGGCAGGAGCTGATCAATGCGATTCGGATGGTTTCACGCGGTGAATCGATTTTGCAGCCGTTGCTGGCCGAGAAGATGATGCGTCGGCTCACTGCGCAAGCACATCCGACACCACGCACAACTGATCTGTTGAGTGATCGTGAACTGGACGTGTTGCGCCTGGCGGCACGCGGCTTGCCCAATAAGGAGATAGCCCGTCGGTTGAAACTCAGTATTCGCACGGTGCATAGTCATTTGGCGAATATCTTTGCCAAGATGCATGTTGGCTCCCGTACCGAGGCAGTTTTACTGGCTTTGCGTGAAGATATCATCTCGTTGCAGGACACGTATGACACCCAATAATATATATATATACATGCGAAAGTTCTATACACACTCGCGTTTTAAGTTCATGGTGGCGATCGTGTCGCTGGCAATAACCGTGGCCATGTTGATATGGGCAATCCTTAACTATCAACCTATCCCTATCGTTTATGGCCCGCGTGCTATTTATAGTCTGCTACTGCTATCAATAACTCTGGCCTTATTGGGCCGCTTCCTCTTGCTACGGCTCTTTAAAATAGAGATGACCAGCACCGAACTGCTGCTGAAGCCAAATCGCCTTTTGACGGCATGGCGACCGCTTTTCCTCTTAGACATTACTGCCCCTGTTTATCTGGCTGCTGGCGTTCTAATCAGTCTTCCCGCCGCTGTGCTCACTGCTATTATTACGCAAGCCACGATCCAGGGCTACACGCTGCTGCGCGGGTATGTCTCCTGGATGGAAGCCAGCTATCGACTTGCTACTACCGCGCTGCTAGTTTTTCTCTCGGATGTCATTTATATTAGTGTGGCTAACCCAACCCATACATCTGCGGTGTTGAATCCAGCCAATAGTCACATACTGGAGACGAAGGAGTTTCTTGGCTCGATTCTGGCCGCGGGGGTGATGCTGCTATTGATTATTCTGGTTTCTTTTCCCATTATAGCGCAGGAACATAGGTACGACTTGCGCGTTGTGTGGCGCGAGTACCTGGGTTCACCTTTTTTGCGCTTTCAGTTATTGGTGCTCAGTGTTGGCCCGCTGTTGCCAGTGGTAGATATATTTGATGATGCGTCGGCAGAACTAGCCTGGATTTTTTTCCTGGTGCCGCTCTTTGCGATCTATTATCTGGCCCTTATCAGTGCGAAGTTGAGTATGCGCACTGGCGAATTGCAGCATACACTACAAGATTTGAGTAGTACACGCCGCCGTCGGGACGAACTGCGTGATTATGCTTCGCTTATTACACAAGTGCAGGAGGAAGAGCGACGTCGTTTGGCTCGTGAGTTGCATGATGATACGGCGCAGGCTTTGATCGCACTCTCCCTGGGCCTAAACGGTTTAGAACGGGCAATGGGTAGGCTGAATTTGCCTGAGAAAGATGTGCGATGGTTGTCTGACCTGCAAAATCTCGCTGACTCGACGCTGGAGGGTGTGCGTAGGGCGTGTCGAGATCTCCGTCCATCGGTATTGGATGACCTGGGCTTGCGAGCGGCTTTAGAATGGCTCAGTGATAGTTCGGCCTCACGCGGTGTAGCCTGTACCTTTACCTGCATAGGTACGCCTGTGCCAACTGCATCAGAAGCTGAAATCGCTGTTTTCCGTATTGTTCAGGAAGCACTATCGAATATTTGGCGACATGCTCATGCTACTAAAGCAACTATTGAACTTCATTATCGTCCCCAATTTCTACAGATAACAATTGGCGACGATGGGCAAGGTTTTGCGTTCGACCAACAGGAAATCGTGCCAGATCATCAATCGCAGCGCGGCCTGGGGCTGTTAGGAATGCGTGAGCGGGCTATGCTGATCGGGGCGCAACTCTCTATTACCTCACGGGTTGGACACGGTTGTACTGTTTGTCTATCCCTGCCCTTGAATACGAAAGAAAAAGCTATGGCTGATATCCCTGTCTTGCGGTTGGGTAGGAATGAGACATTTTAGGTATAATTGCCGTTGTGATTCTGACATTGGTGGCGCATAGTAGGGGTAGGCAGAACTCATAGGTAGCCTATACAGTAGCTAGTTTGCCACGAAATGTGGATGGTTGATATGCTCACGGAATGGAACCGGGACCGGACTGTGGGCACCAAGATTATCAACCTATCAACCACTGACTGGATACGAGGGTGAAGCATCTTTGTCTCTCCGTGCGATGATAGCCCGACCGTATAAAATGAACGAGTGATTGTATGGATTACTCTTTGATAGGTTCTGCCTGCACCATTTAGCCCTCAATACCAGGAAACCTACAGGAAATGCGCCTCTTATCAACCTGCATCTGCTTCTATGCATCTTCGTCTCCTTGCCCCTTTCGCTTGTGGTCACATATAATGGAGTGTAACATGTTTGTGGCTCAGGTTCGTGTGCCGGGTATCATTGCTTGATATCTGTCTCATCCTGGATTATATGACTGTGCTTAAGGAAATCGTGCTATGACTACACACAAAGAAGACATATTTGGAGCCCGTGCGACGTTGCAGGGGACACAGCGTAACGTAACGTATTACCAACTGGAAGCTCTCACAAAACAGGGAGTACAAGGGCTTGAGCGGCTCCCCTTCACTATCAAAATCATCTTGGAGAATGTGCTGCGTCACGCAGGTGGCGATCTTGTACACGCGGATGATGTCCTCACGCTGGCACGTTGGACGCCCGGACAGACGTCACAGGCGAATGCGGAATATCCCTTTTTGCCTGCGCGTGTGCTCTTACAAGATTTTACCGGTGTACCAGCGGTGGCAGACCTGGCGGCTATGCGCTCCGCGGTAGCGCGTATGCAAGGTGATCCGCAGAAGGTCAACCCCCTGGTACCCGCTGATCTGGTGATTGATCACTCGGTGCAAGTTGATATGTTTGGTTCAACGCTGGCCTTTAATCGTAATGTTGAGCGCGAATACGAGCGCAACAGTGAACGCTATGCGCTATTGCGTTGGGGGCAGCAGGCCTTTAGCAATTTCCGCGTGGTTCCTCCTGGCACAGGTATTGTTCATCAGGTGAACCTGGAGTACCTCGCCTCTGTCGTCATGCTGAAAGAGGAGAACGGCGCGACTATCGCTTATCCTGATACACTGGTTGGCACAGATTCGCATACCACGATGATTAATGGGTTAGGTGTGTTAGGTTGGGGCGTTGGTGGTATTGAGGCCGAGGCAGTGTTGTTGGGACAGCCACTTTACTTGCTCAATCCAGAGGTGATTGGCATGCACCTGACCGGGGCCTTACCGGAGGGTTCAACGGCAACTGATCTGGTGTTGACCGTGACGCAGATACTGCGCAAACGCGGCGTGGTGGCCAAATTTGTCGAGTTCTCCGGTCCTGGCCTGAGCCAGTTGTCGCTGGCAGATCGTGCTACCATCTCTAATATGTCTCCTGAATTTGGCGCGACAGCGACCCTCTTCCCGGTCGATGCCGAGACCTTGCGCTACATGCGTATTACTGGCCGTGATCCCGAATTGGTTGATCTCGTGGAACGCTATACGAAGGCACAGGGACTGTTCCGCACCGATGATGCGCCAGAACCACAGTTTGATGACCGCCTTGAACTTGATCTGTCTACTGTTGAATCAAGCCTGGCAGGTCCGCGCCGTCCACAGGATCGTGTGCCGATGCACAGCCTGGGAGAGGCATTCCGTGCGGCTTTTGTTGATCGTTTCAAGCCGGTACATGAGAATAATGTGACGGAGAATGCACTGATCCGTCTTGGCACCGAGGGGGGCCAGCCTGACCCAGACCCGGTGGCCCAGCGCGAGGATCGCGAGCAGAAACAGGGCGAGAGCAGCACCAACGGCCATAGTAATGGACATGAACAGAAGACGCGTGGCAAAGATGTGCTGGTGGAGATGGCTGGTACTCAGACCCACATCACTGATGGTTCTGTAGCGATTGCCGCTATCACCAGTTGCACGAACACCTCGAATCCTTCGGTGATGATCGCGGCTGGGTTGGTGGCCAAGAAGGCGGTTGAACGCGGCCTCTCCGTCAAGCCGACCGTGAAGACGAGCCTGGCTCCTGGCTCGCGTGCTGTGATTGATTATCTCAACAACGCAGAACTGTTGTCATACCTGGAGGCATTGCGCTTCCACCTGGTTGGTTTTGGTTGTACAACGTGTATTGCTGAGGGAACGCCGGTGCTGCTTGCCAACGGCACCACACGGCGCATCGAGCAGATGCCGAGTGCTGGCGGAGCCGCGCTATTCGCTCCCACTGCGGACGGCAGGCTGGGTACAGCGATGCAAGCCGAGATGATGGTTCAAGGCGAGCGCGAGTGCGTCTCGCTCATCCTGCAAGATGGGCGCACGTTGATCTGCACTCCTGACCATGAGATACTTTGCACGGATGGTCGCTGGGTGCGTGCTGACGAGCTCGTACTGGGCCAGAACCGCATCGTGGTTGGCCTGGAGGCACCGTTGGACGAGTCTGGTAACGACGAAACAGGTTACACGCTGCACATGGGCAACCTGACGTTCACGATGGATACGGCACATGAACGTCTGCGCACACTGGCGTTTGCGCGTCTGCTCGGCCATCTGCTTGGCGACGGTTCAATCAGCCTCCTGAGACAGGGCCGGATGAACGTTGGGCAGGCTATGGATCGCGAGACAGTTCTCGACGATGTTGAGCTGCTTACCGGCTCTCGTCCGTCTGCAACGCGCTACGACCAGAGGAAGTGGACCATTGTACTGCCGAAGCCGTTCACGGACGCCATCAGCACATTGCCCGGCATGCGTACCGGGCGGCGTATTCAGCAGGCACCGACGCTCCCAAATTTCGTGTTGGATGAAAACTGTCCTCGTGCAGTGGTGCGCGAGTTCCTGGGCGGAATCTTCGGGGCGGACGGGCATGCCCCTGTTTTGCACCGTTGGGGCAAGAGCGAGGGAGAGGCAACGCTTGAGCCTCCTGCCTATTCCCAAAGCACCATACCAGAGCATGTGGAGGCGCTCAAGCAGGTTATGGGTGACGTGACCCGTCTGCTGGCACGCTGTGGGGTGGAGACTGACGGAGCCAACATCTACGAGTATCCAACGCGCCGCACAGCTTCCTCGTACCAGGCAGCACAGGACGGTATCCCTCGCGTGGAGGTTCGCTTGGAGCTTCCAGACGGCCTCTCGTTCGTGGAGCGCGTGGGATTCCGCTATTGTATGGACAAGGCCCTGCGAGCCAGCGCAGCGGCGGTATACTGGCGTTCGGTGGACCAGATTCATCGGCAACGCCTCTGGATGTCGAACCGTTTGGAGGCGTTGCATCAGGCGGACTACGCGCTATCGTTCTCACGAGTACGCAAGATTGCGGCGGTGGAGCTGATGGAGCGCGAGGCAGTAGTCTTTCCTCACTACGCACTATTGGAGGGCCACGACCGCTTCTCGCGACTGCCACAACCAACAGCACGTAAGTTCCAGCCACTACATAGAGATGCTTGCGATTTTCCGTCTCCTGTCGAACTGCTCAGTAAGATCGGGGCACGTGCGTGGTTCGCGCCGTTGTCCTCGCGTGCAGATGCAGAGACTGCGAAACGCTACTGCATTGAGAAGGATGCACTCACGCTGCCGACCATGGCACTCCAGGTGATGGAACGCCGACCAGCGGGTAGGCGAACGGTGTTCGACCTGGCGGTGAACGATCTACATGCCTTCGTGGCAGGCACAGTAGCGGTCCACAATTGTATCGGGAATAGCGGCCCGTTGTTAGAGCCGGTGGCCGAGGCGGTACAGGATAACGATCTTGTTGTCGCGGCTGTGCTGAGTGGGAACCGCAATTTCGAGGGACGAATTCACCCGCAAGTACGGGCCAGTTTCCTGGCTTCACCGCCGCTGGTAGTAGCTTACGCCCTGGCGGGTACCGTCGATATTGATCTGACAAAGGAGCCTGTAGGGACGGATATCAACGGTGAGCCTGTCTACTTGCGTGATCTTTGGCCGACGCAGGAGGAGGTAAGCGCGGTGGTGGCAAAGGCGGTAACGTCCGAAGTGTTCTCCAAGAACTATGCCTCGGTGTTTGAGGGTGATGAGCATTGGCGTTCACTGCCCAATTCCTCTGGCGAACTGTTCGCGTGGGATGCTGCTTCAACCTATATCCAGGAGCCACCATTCTTCGCTGGTATGAAAGATGAGCCAGAACCCGTGAAGGATATTCACAGCGCACGCGTGCTGGCAATGCTCGATGACTCCATTACGACCGACCACATTTCACCGGCTGGGAATTTCTCTGCCACCAGTCCCGCCGGACGGTATCTGATTGAGAAGGGCGTTGAGAAGCGCGATTTCAACACCTATGGGGCGCGGCGCGGCAATCATGAAGTGATGGTACGCGGCACCTTTGGCAACATTCGCTTGCGCAATCACCTGGCACCAGAAAAGGAAGGATACTATACCGTTCATCTGCCAGATGGAGAGCAGACGACCATTTTTGAAGCCTCGGAACGCTATCAAAAAGAAGGCGTGCCGCTGCTCATTATCGCGGGCAAAGAGTATGGTTCTGGTAGTTCCCGTGACTGGGCTGCCAAGGGGCCGTTACTGCTGGGTGTGCGTGCGGTCATCGCGGAGAGCTTTGAGCGTATTCACCGCAGCAATCTGGTTGGTATGGGTATACTGCCATTGCAGTTCAAGCAAGGCGAAAACAAGGAATCGCTGCATCTGACCGGTAAAGAGGTCTACGATATCGTGGGCATCGAGGCTGGTCTGAAGCCGCGCTCGGAAGTGACGGTGAATGTCACACGGGAGGATGGCTCTACCTTCTCCATCCAGACGATTGCTCGCCTTGATAGCCCCATTGACGTGACCTATTACGAAAATGGCGGTATCCTGCTGGCTGTTCTGCGTCGCTTGATGAAGGAGTAGGTTAGATAGAGGTTTTTATAGTTGAGGGGGGGGGAGGGGAAAGAGGCAGGGGAATGCACCCGCAAAACCTCCCCCTGCTAACCCCCCCCCCACACCTCCGCCTCCGGTTTTGT
>JBPCJY010000058.1:0-11161 GCA_051004815.1 Ktedonobacteraceae bacterium | reverse complement strand
AAACGCCTGTGGAGAGAGTAGCTCTGGCTTGCAGTTTCCTGTAAGTGAAACTATTCCCGTTGAAGCAGGAACTAAAGGCGATGTTTGGGCTGTGTCCCAAATGTCCATGTTTTAGAGAACGGAAATAATACGTACACGGCGTCATGCTGTACGTCCACCAACAGCACAGCAACACATACTTGGAGAAGGAGCATTGCATATGGCCATAGCCAAAACCCCGTTTATGACCGATTACGAGGCCGAACGCCAACATTTTCACCTGGATGTCCCCGAATATTTCAACTTCGCCATTGACGTGATGGACAAGTGGGCCAGCAACCCCGAAAAGCTTGCCATGCTCTGGGTTGGGCAGAACGGCGAGGAGCAGCGCATTACCTATGACCGCTTCGCTGAGCGTTCTAGTCGCGCCGCCAACGCTTTCGCCGCGCTCGGCATACAAAAGGGTGATCGCGTGCTGGTCATGCTGCCACGTATCCCCGAATGGTGGGAGAGCGTGCTGGGCCTGATGAAGCTGGGCGTGATACCCATCCCCTGTACGACGCTGCTTACGCCCAAGGACATCCAGTTCCGTTCAGAGGTCGCCGAGGTGCAGGGCTTTATTACTGACAGCGAGGGCGCGGCGAAATTTGACCAAGTACGCGACGAATGCCCTACGATTAAGTACGCCATTCTGGTTGAACCCAACGCCGATGTCGCGAACCGTGAAGGTTGGACAAGTTATCATCAAATTGCTGACGAAGCCTCGCCTGAATTTACCGGTTCCAAGACGCGCAGTGATGACCCTTGCCTCGTCTATTTCACCTCCGGCACGGTCGGCTACCCCAAGATGGTGCTGCACACGCACGCCAGCTATCCCATCGGTCACACCATTACCGGCAAGTACTGGCTCGACCTGCACGAGGACGACCTGCACTGGAACCTCTCTGAGATGGGTTGGGCCAAAGCGGCGTGGAGTAATCTCTTTGGCCCCTGGATACAGGGTGCCGCTATGTTCATGCAAGACGCACGCGGTAAATTTGACCCCATCGAGACGCTGGAGATGCTCAACACATATCCCATCTCCACCCTCTGCGCTCCTCCCACAGCCTACCGTATGATGGTGCTTGATGAGCCAATGGCCTATATGAAAACGCACCCACCAAAGGCACTGCGCCACTGCGTCGGTGCAGGAGAGCCTCTCAATCCCGAGGTGATAAGAATCTGGCAGCAAGCGACAGGAATGATCATCCGCGATGGCTATGGACAAACTGAAACGGTACTCATCTGCGCGAACTTCCCGCCCATCACAGTCAAACCCGGTTCGATGGGCAAACCTTCCCCTGGCTTCGATCTGAGCGTAATTGATGACGACGGCAACGAACTGCCGCCCAATAAAGAGGGCGACATCGCCATACGCGTCAAGCCACAGCGTCCGACATGGATGTTCAAAGAATACTGGCGTAACCCGGAGGCCACCAACGCCTGTATTCGTGGCGACTGGTATATCACTGGAGACCGCGCCTACAAGGACGAGGATAGCTACTTCTGGTTCGTGGGCCGAGCCGACGACGTAATTATCAGCGCGGGTTATCGCATTGGCCCCTTCGAGGTCGAGAGCGCGTTGAAAGAGCATCCCGCCGTCGCGGAATCGGCGGTGATCGCCAGTCCTGACGAGATGCGTGGCGAGATCGTCAAGGCCTACATCATTCTCGCTCCCGGCTATACCGCCTCACCCGCACTGGCCCATGAAATCCAAGAGCACGTCAAACGGGTGACGGCACCCTACAAATACCCGCGTGAGATCGAATTTGTAGAAACACTTCCCAAAACCATTTCCGGCAAAATTCGCCGCGTAGAGTTGAGAGAGATGGAGCAGAAGAAGAAATTGGGGAAATAAGTTTGCAACTGACCGTCTTTTTCACGCCCACCGAGATCATACCCAACGCGGCCCAACAGGATGACATCTATATCGTGATAGATGTCATCCGCGCTACCACCACAATGGCGGTAATGCTTGAACAGGGAGCAACGCGTATCCTCGTCGCGGGCGATATTGCCCAGGCACGCGCCGCCAGTGAGGCGGTTCCTGGTCGCCTACTGTGCGGTGAACGCAATGTCAAACCCATTCCAGGCTTTGATTACGGCAACTCACCCGCGCAATTTTCCAAAATTGACCTGAGTGGTCGCGAAATGATTCTCACCACCACCAATGGCACGCGTGCCTTCCACGCCTGCCCAACACAGACCATACGCCTGGCGGGCAGTTTATACAATGCGGCTGCTGTCACTGCCTACGCCTTCCACCTGGCACAACAGCACACTAGCAACATCGCGCTTGTCTGCTCCGGCGAGTTGGGCTATTTTGCCCTGGATGACGCTGTCTGTGCAGGCTTTCTCGCCATTGAGTTGCAACGCCTGGCTATCGAGCAAAGCGATGCAATGCTCAATGTACACGAAAGTGTGCATGCCGCCATCGCCCTGTATCATACCTACGAACCACCCAAAGTAATTGATCACTGTAACTCCGCGCTCAGTGTCCTCGAAGCCGGACTGGTCGAAGACCCCTATTTCTGTATGCAAACCAGCAAAAGCACAAGTATTCCAATCGTTGTCGGGCGCGAAGAGGAGACAGGACTACTTATTTTGGAACGCGCTGCTAGAACGAACGGATCGTGGCAATGAGCCGACCGCTCCTTATCATTGTTACTGGCTCACCAGGTGCTGGCAAAACAACGCTAGGCAACCATATCGCGGCAGAATTTCACCTGCCATTTATCTATAAAGATGGCATCAAAGAAACTCTCTTTGATGCTCTAGGTTGGCAGGATCGCGCCTGGTCACGCAAGCTCGGCCTCGCCTCCTACGAACTGCTCTATTATTTCCTCGAGGTGCTGCTTCAAGCCAACACCTCCTTTATTGTGGAAAGCAATTTTGACCCACAATACAGCACAGCCGCCTTTCTAGCTCTTAAGAAAAAATACGACTTTGAACCGCTCCAAATCCTCTGCCATGCTGACGGCCATATCCTCTGGGAAAGGTTTAAACAGCGTGCGGAGTCAGGCGAGCGACATCCTGGCCATGTCGAAACTCTCAATTATGCGGAATTTGAACCATACCTGCTTCACAGCCAACATGACTTCATGAATATTGGAGGAACACGGCTAGAGGTCGATACGACGGATTTTGAGGGGGTGGATTATCAGAAACTATTTAAGGCAATTGATGCAGCAAAAAAGTAAGGTAGCAGTTGAGGCCAGAAAACGTGTACGTTTCCTGGCCTCAACTGCTACAAGGAACTCACCTTCAATCCATCCGCACGACCAACTTCCCAAAGTTCTTATTTTCGGCCATTGTGGCGTGGGCAGCCCCAATTTCCGCCATCGAGTAGACCTGCTCGATGATTGGCCTGACTTTGCCGTTTGCCAGCAAGGGCAGCACGCTGGTCGCGAAGCGGCGTGTCACCGCGAGCTTCTCCTCAAGAGTGCGTGTTCTCAATGTGCAGCCGCGTATGGACACGCGTTTGCCCATCACCAGGCGCAAGTCCAGGTTGGCTTGGACGCCGCCCAGCGTTGCCAGGTAAACGATGCGTCCCCACATTGCGATAGCGGCTAAATTCTGTTCGAGGTAGGGTGCGCCTATGAAGTCCAGCACAAGATGAACACCCTCTCCATTCGTCACGCTATTCACCTCGGCGGCAAAGTCCCTGGCGGATAGAGCTACATCTAAGCCCAATGGTTTCGCCCGTTCCAACTTATTGGCCGTGCGTGATGTCCCAAAGGTGGTAGCTCCCGTGGCATGGGCCAGTTGGATCGCGGCAGTACCGACGCCACTGCCTGCCGCGTGAATCAGCACGCGTTCGCCCATCTGTAAGCCGCCTTGCGTGAAGAGGCCGTCATGGGCGGTCATAAAGACCTCCGGCACAGCGGCGGCTTGCACAAAATCCAGGTTTTCTGGAATCTCCACCAGCAATCCTTCGTGCGCCAGGATATATTCGGCCTGACCACCACCGCCGGCCAGCCCCATCACACGCTGCCCCGGCTTCCACATACGTACCTGTGGCCCAATCGCATCAACTTCACCGGCGAACTCCAGCCCTGGGATATGCGCTGGCGACCCAGCCGGTGCGGGATAACCCCCGGCACGCTGCAAAAGATCAGCGCGATTGATACCAGATGCACGCACGCGTACCCGCACATAATCGCCCACCGGCTCCGGCATCTCGACATCCTGTATCTCTAATACTTCCGGTCCACCCGGTTGTGTGATAATAACCGCTTTCATCAGTTGCGCTCCTTCTCGTTTGACTTTTTGCAAGCAGTATATCACGCGCCAACGCTATGATATAATCTGTTCAACACCATTAGCAGGCAGTAAAGGACAGAGATAGCACTATGTTCACCCTTAATGATTTATTGCAAAGCAATGAAGGCACATTTCAAGTACACAGTACCACGACCCCTGACCCCGCACAAGAGTTTCCCGCGGCACAGCACGATAGCCGCTTGATACGAGCAAGCGACCTCTTCATTGCGATCAAGGGAGAACAAGTCGATGGGCACAGTTTTATTCCCCAGGTCGTACAGGCTGGTGCTGGTGCGGTACTCTGCACAGCACCATCGACAGCTATTGCACCCGAATTTCTCCAAATCGTAGTCCCCGATGTTGTGCAAGCTCTGCATGCCACCGCCCACGCTCGTGCGCAACGCCAGCAGAATACGACCTTGATTGGCATCACTGGCAGCAATGGCAAGACCAGTACAAAAGAGGCCGTGGCCTCTGTGCTCAGCCGCCAGGCTCCAACGCTCAAAACCTACGCATCGTATAACAACGAATTAGGCTATCCACTCACCTTGCTAAGCCTGGAACCCCAACATCGCTACGCGGTCTTAGAAATGGGAGCACAGTGGGTCGGTGAATTGACATGGCTCGCCAATAGCGTTGCTCGCCCGCACTGGTCCATGATTACCAATGTTGGCGCGGCACACCTGGGCTACTTCGGATCGCAGGAGCACGTCATCGCCGCCAAAAGTGAACTGGTGCAGGTGCTATCTCACGATGGTATCGCCATCCTGAACTACGATGATGTCAATGTACGCGCTATGCATAAGAAAACACAGGCCAGGGTGCTTTACTTTGGTATGGACGAGGGAGCCGATGTACGTGGGAGCAATCCGAGCGGCGATACGCTCCGTGGGCTTAACTTTACCCTGAGCTACCAGGAACAGCATGTTCCCGTCCAATTGAAACTGCCAGGAGAGCATGGCATCACTATCGCCCTGGCGGCGGCGGCGGCGGGATGCGCGGCTGGCATCTCACTTGACGACATCTGTATCGCCCTGGAAGCTCTGGCCCCCGCCAAAGGGCGTGGTGAGATAAAGCCAGGGCCAAACGGCAGTACCCTGATAGATGATACCTACAACGCTAACCGTCAGTCTATTATCGCCATTACGCAAGCTATGAAATCAGCCAAAATTGCTCCCGGCGGAAAACGTTGGGCCGTGCTGGGCGACATTTTCGAGCTAGGGCACTATGCGCGAGCAGAACATCGTGCCACTGGTGAAGCTCTCGTCGGCACCATCGACTACCTCATCGCCGTCGGCGATGAGGCACGCTACTTTGTCGAGGGGGCTATCCGTGCAGGCATGCCTGCCGACAACGTCTATTACTCCGATGCGGACGTAGAAAACGGCTCAGAGTTAGAAGCGGCGAAACAAGCCGCCGCGGATGTACTCAAACGCGAAGTGCAACAGAACGATATGGTGTTGATTAAGGGATCGCGTGGCATGCGTATGGAGACAATGCTAGATTTGCTATAAGAAGGATAGAGTGATGACAGATAAAAAGCTGCGTATTGGCCTCGTCTTTGGTGGCCGTTCCGGTGAACACGAAGTATCGTTAGCCTCGGCCACGTCCGTGATGGCGAACCTGGACCGGGAAAAGTACGATGTTGTACCCATCGGTATCACGAAGGAAGGCTCCTGGCTGCTTGGCACTGAACCCGCCCACTTAATGGCGGCGGAACAGAGCGTTGGCGAGGAATCCGACGACGGCACGCATACAACTGCCGTTACCCTCACCGGCGATCCCCGTTTGCGCCGCCTCATTCCCGTGCAAGGTGGAGAAAAGCTGCGCGACAATGGTGCCTTGGATGTCATTTTTCCCGTCCTGCATGGCACCTATGGAGAGGATGGCACGCTGCAAGGTCTTTTGGAGATGGCGAACGTGCCGTATGTTGGCTGTGGTGTGCTGGGTGCGGCCCTTGGCATGGACAAAGAGAAGATGAAGATCGTCTTCCAGGCTATCGGTCTCCCCAACGTGGACTACCTGGTCTACCGTCGCAACGAGTGGGAACGCTCACCAGAAACCATCATGGACGCCATTGAACAGAGCCTCGGCTATCCCTGCTTCGTCAAGCCTGTGAACTTGGGATCGAGTGTCGGCATCAATAAGGCCCATGACCGCGTCGAATTGGCACATGCCATGCAGGTCGCAGCCGAGTATGACCGCAAGATCATCATCGAACATGGTATCAATTGTCGCGAGTGTGAATGCGCTGTGTTGGGCAATGACGAGCCAATCGTCTCGGTCGTCGGTGAGGTCGTCGCCAGCAACGAATTCTACGATTACAGCGCCAAGTACCTGGATAACCAATCGCAGGTGATTATTCCCGCCAATATCCCACAGGCGGCGGCGGAAGAGATACGTCGCCAGGCTAGCAAAGCTTTTCTTGCACTTGACCTCAGTGGTCTCGCCCGCGTTGATTTCTTCCTGGAGAAAGAGAGCGGGCAAGTTTACATCAACGAAGTCAATACGCTGCCCGGCTTTACCGAGATCAGCATGTATCCCAAATTGTGGGAAGCCAGCGGCCTACCCTACCCGCAATTGCTTGACCGACTCATCGAATTGGCGATAGAGCGACACGAGGATAAACAACGCAACCGTACCAACTTGTAGGGGCCGATTTTATCGCGCCCATCGCCGCACCCTGTCCGGGGGACAGGTAATATCGGCCTGAAAGAGAAAATTTATGTCACGCACCACCATTCGTTCCGTTACTGTCGAACCATTGAATATCCGTATGTTGGAACCATTTACTATCTCTACTGGCACCACTGACGAAGCCCGCAATGTCCTTATCACCGTCACGCTCGTCGATGGCAGTGTGGGCTATGGCGAAAGCGCACCGTTTTCACCCAGCACAGGCGAGACGCAGGAAACGGCTCTCGCAGCTACTCAAGGTTGCGCCGCCCTCATTCAAGGCAAAGATGCCGCCCAGTGGCGTGTTCTCTCAAAGCTGATACGCAGTGTCTATTTCAGCCAGGGTACCGCCATTGCAGGAATTGAGATGGCCCTATTGGATGCCCTCACACGCTCCTATGGTATCCCCATGTATGTCTTCTTTGGCGGTGCCAGTGCGGCGGTCGAGACGGATATGAGCATCCCTATGGTTACACCTGAGCGTGGTTACGAGTTGGCAAAAGAGACGGTGGCGCGTGGCATTCGCACTATCAAAATTAAGGTTGGCGGCGACATTCGCGAAGATGTGGCCCGTGTGGAGGCCATTCGCGAAGGCGCACCGGGGCTAGCTCTGTTCCTCGATGCCAACCAGGGATATACCACCAACGAAGCTTTGCTCTGCCTGGAAGCCCTGGATGATCGCGATATTCGCCCCTTGATGATGGAGCAACCTGTTCATAAAGAGGACTACGAGGGATTGCGCTACGTCACCCAGCACACCAGTGTCACCATTGCCGCCGACGAAAGTGCCTACAGTGCCGCCAACGTCGCCCATTTAATCGCCATGGGAGCCGTCAATTGCGTGAACATCAAGCTGATGAAAAGCGGCTTTGTTGAGGCATTAGATATCGCGGCAGTCTGTCGCGCAAACCATATTCAACTCATGGTGGGCGCGATGATGGAGTCCCGGCTGGCGATCAGTGCTGCCGCCCATTTTGTGGCTGGCCTCGGCGGTTTTCGCTTTGTAGACCTGGATACCCCCATGCTACTGGCCGACGACCCGTTCACTGGTGGTTACGTGCAAACAGGGGGAGTGTATGATTTGTCAGGCGTGGAACGAGGACTGGGAGTGGAGAGGAAATAAGCCATAGTATGACTTATTTCCTCGGACACGATTGTCTGGTTGCTATCCTTATTTGAGGATATTCAGCGTGTTGGTTCCATCATCCACGAAGTAGACTCCTTTGCCACCCGGTACAATCACTAAGCCAAACAGGGTACCAGAACCAGGAGGGCTGCCGGATGTATCAAGGAACTTATGGGCGATTTGCATACCGCCTGGCGTCGTCTCCACAATTCTGCCATCATTCCCGTTGACCGTCAGAATATCGCCGTTAGGAGCAATGGTCAAGCCAAGCGGATCATTGAGTGAACCATTGGCAGTGACATTGTTGCCCGTGTGGTCGGTAGTAGTGCGGTTGAGCGCGTTGGAAATAGCGGCAATACGGTTGTTCACGCTATCTGCCACATAGAGCGTTGCATTGCTGCTCAACCCTACACCTGTCGGGCCAATAACCAGGGCTGCCGGGTCCGTGCGCTCGGAGAAGCCAGAACCAATCACCGTTGTCGCTACCCGGCTGGGCAGTCCATTACCCTGCTCAGGAACATTCAACATAATGCGTACCACCGTGCCTTGGTGGACCACGTTACCATTACCCGCGACGGTGCCATTCAGGACATTGGTGACAAAGAGGGACGCGACCGCATTTTGATCGAATGCCGTCATATCCCATGGCCCATTAATAGCTCCACCTGAGAATGTCTCCACGGCCTTCCCCATACTATTCAGCACAATCAGGCAACCCGCTTTCGCGGTAGCTGACGTCCCATCGCTGGTCGGTAAACTACCGACAATGACCCAACCCCGTTGCAGCACCACCAGTGCCGTTGTGAGGCCAACACCACCGGGGCAAGAACCTGATAACGTAGAGGCATTGATGCGGGCAAAAAGCGACATAGTTCCATTGGGCGCAACCTGGACAATGGTTGTACCCGTGCCTTGAAGATTAGAGCTAGCGTTGAAATTGCTGATCAGGACGTTGCCCCGCGTCAGGTGGCCTACAGTGCGCTGCACCACGGCCATCCCATAGGGATTGACATCCCCGTTAGCAGGCACAGTAGAAGAGATAGTGCGAATGTGGCTGAATTGTCCGATGTAAGAACTGCTCGATGCCATTGCTACCGCCGGTATAGCCATCACAAGTACAGTCATCAATAGCATGGAGGCCAGTAATAACACCCGCTGTCGTGTCATTTTCGTTCTCCTGTCAAAAAAATAATAGAGAGATTGTCCCCGTAAGGAGATACGTGAAGAAGTTACAGGAGAAGAAATGACACAATTGGTGGGTTAATGTTGGAAGCACTGTCGGCATTAACCCATCAATTAAATTCTCTATTCTTGCGCACGCTTGATACTCGTCTCACCCTCCACGATGAAAACGATGCGTTCGCAGATATTGCCACTGTGATCGGCAACCCGTTCGAGTTTATGAGCAATCCAAAGCAGGTAAGTGGCCCGTTGCAAGATCAGCGCGTCATTTTGCAAGGCCGGAATGGCACGCGCCCCCGCCAACATGGTCATCAAATCGTGACGCACCAGGTGATAGCGCACATCCACAACGTCGTCTTCCTCCCAGATATAGCGTGCCGCGTTCACATCGCGATTGGCAAAAGCCTCCATCGTGCCACGAAAGACTTTGCGAGCCTCGTAGCCCAGGTCGAGAATACCGCGCAAGATGGAAGCCTCGGTAATTTCAATGCCATCATGCGCCGCATCTACCGAATGGTCCTCTATCTTTACCGGCGTTGTTTCATTGCCACGCAGCGGCGTCATGCGCAGGATAATCTGCGCAATACCAGCGGCTCCATCACCAGTGCGTTCAAGATCGCCTGCGATAGATAACACTGAGGTTAATAGACGTAAATCACGCCCACCAAGTGGCTGCTGGAGCGTCAAGAGCCGAATGGTATGCTCTTCGACTGCCGCCCGTAAACTATCAATCACAGCATCGGCCTCTATTACCAGCCCAGAGATGGCAAGGTCCCCACTTGCCAGTGCCTCAAGTGCCTTGGCCAGGGCATCATCTACCAGAGAGCCAAGTCGTATGATCTGGGCATCTAGTTCTTGCAATTCTTTATCCAATAATGTTCGTGCCATCATAAAACGGCATGGGAACCCACCCCGTTTAGGGGGCGGGAGGAAATGCCGCCTCTCCTTTCTGTAGATAGCCATAGCCATCTGCTCGTTGCAGACAGCGGCAATACTTCTTTCCAATATCGGTGATTTTCCCTGCTCTGGTCGCAATCGTGAACGCTCCGTTGGCCTTCGCAGACATTCTGCCCACATGGATGCCGACATTTTTGAGGTAAGCCGGAACACTGGCCCGGACAATATCGCCAGTATGAAAAGGATGCTTAAATCTCTTCTGTTTCGGCTTCGTTCGTGGGAAACCATATGCATCCATCAAACACAACTGACGAGAGCCATGCCCGTTCGCTTTGATAAGCAATGGCACGATCCCCTTGACTTGAAGACGCTCAGGCGTACTTTGACCGACACACGCCGCGTCCAGCCAATGTGTCTTCGGGAGGACCCGCCTGGTGCGGTTGAACTTGGTCAGCCCACCTGATCCACACTCCACCGGCAAGCCCAATGCCATGAGTTGCTCATAGAGCTTCCATCGGGTGGCGTTGACAGCAGTTGCATCCTTGAGCGGGGCTTTCACCCGTGCCAGTATTCGTGCCAAGAGATCAGGCTGATCGGCCAGAAAGACGTGAATGTCCTGCTTTCCCTTCTTCTTATTACAGGAATCACAGGCCAGCACCAGATTACTTATCCGGTTATCTACTCGCACCGCACGGGGAACAACGTGGTCAACTTGTAACGGAACCTGTTCCGCACCACAGTAAGTGCATTTGCGCCCCCACTTCTCCAATAAGTACTCACGGATTTCATAGCCGAAAAGGGTTCCCTGCTGATACTCGACGCCTGCAATTTCAGGGTTCTCCATCCGTTGCAGATCAAACGTGACGACCTCCTGACTTATCGCTGAGATGGGGCAAAGTCGCATCAGACGCTTCGCCCAGGTAATGACATTGCTGATTCTACTCTCTAGGGATGGAGGGAGCCAGCCTTGCTTCTTCGTGCGCCGATGAGCATATCGTG
>JBPCJY010000057.1:0-16018 GCA_051004815.1 Ktedonobacteraceae bacterium | reverse complement strand
TCTGCTGTCCAGGGGTATCATTGGACATGGAGGGTCTCCTTTTCTCAACAAGATAATCTTTTGAAAACGAGTATCCTCTTTTCTTTCTCCTTTGGCAACCCCCTTCTTGATTTAGTTGGAGTAGGTGCCCTGGCGGTCGCCCTGGAAATGGACGCGGTCGCCCTGATCGTCCCCATCGCATCATGAGCCATCATTCACAAGCCCTCCTACTAGCACCCAGGTATCTTTACTCCCGCCACCTTGCGAGGAGTTCACCACCAGCGAGCCACGCTTGAGGGCCACGCGGGTCAGTCCACCGGGGACGATAGTGACGTGCTCGCCAAAGAGCACGAAGGGGCGAAGATCGACATGGCGCGGTTCAATCTGATTATCAATAATACAGGGCGCACGCGAGAGAGCCAACGTGGGCTGCGCGATATAGTTGCGTGGAGTGGCGATCACCAGTTCGCGGAACACCTCGCGTTGAGCGGCTGTGCTGTATGGGCCAATCAGCATGCCATAGCCACCGGATTCTCCTACTGCTTTGACCACGAGTTCATCAAGATGTTCCAGGACATATTTGCGCTGTGTTTCGTCCGTGAGCAGGTAGGTCTCTACATTCGGCAGAATAGGGTCCTCGCCCAGATAGTAGCGAATAATGGCGGGAACGTAGGCATAGACCGCTTTGTCGTCGGCGATCCCTGTGCCGATGGCATTCGCCAACGCCACATTTCCGGCGCGATACGCATTGAACAGGCCGGGAACGCCCAATGTGGAATCGCGTTGGAAGGAGAGCGGATCAAGGTAATCATCATCAATGCGTCGGTAGATAACGTCAACACGCCTCAGACCGGCGGTCGTGCGCATATAGACGATGTTATCATGTACGAGCAGGTCACGTCCCTCCACCAGTTCGATGCCCATCTGGCGTGCGAGAAAAGCATGTTCAAAGTACGCGGAATTGTAAACGCCGGGAGTCAGCAGCACAATCACCGGGTCTGGACGCCCAATGGGTGCCAGTGAGAGCAACGTGCCGAGTAGTGCTTGCCCATAGTGATCAATGGGCCGAACACCATAGCTGCCAAACAACGAGGGGAAGACGCGTTTCATCACCTGACGATTCGCTTGCATGTAGGAGACACCGCTCGGAACGCGCAAATTATCCTCTAAAACGGCGAAACGACCGTCAGGTAGGCGCACCAGGTCTGTGCCATCCACCGCGACATAGATGTCATGGGGTACATAAACCCCACGCATTTCGCGGCGATAGTGCCGACAGCTATAAATCAGCCAGCGCGGGATAATCCCATCAGTCAGGATGTGTCCCTGGTGGTAAACGTCCTTGAGAAATAGATTGAGCGCAGTAATACGTTGGGTTAAACCTTGTTCAATCGTTCCCCACTCTGAACTGGTGATGATGCGTGGCAAGAGGTCGTAAGGCCAGATACGCTCAGTTCCCTCGTTATCCCCATAGACTGTAAAGGTAATGCCTTGATTCAGGAAGGTCGTATTTGCCGCCTGTTGCCGTTGGTAGAGTGTCTCGGCAGGCATCTCCAGCAAACGATGATACAACTCCTGGTAATGCGGACGCGGCTTGCCATTCACATCCAGCATCTCGTCGAACGCCGCATCGAGGGTATAATGCGAGAAAGGGGGCGGCAACGTTGGCTGTCCCTGGCTAGCGGTATCCGATACAATCACGGACGTTGTCCCTACTACTATTCTGCTGACGATGTAGACGTTGAGTAAGCCAAGCCCTGCCCATCCCCAGGGTACCCGCAAGGGGCAGGGGATGTTTTTACTCCTCGCTTGCCTCTTAGCTTGATGCGTATTAGGCACAATACATTGCACCCTATCACGGCTTCTGAGGCATTTTCATAGTACCCTTTAAATGCAGGGGTTGTCAAGGGATGCTGCGCGATTAGCTGCTTTTCCAAGCGTTGCTATAGCTTTATTGCTTGCCGATACCATATAATAGGAAGGGCGCAATGAATTGCCACTGTAGCGAGCAGCAGTGATCGTCGTTAGAAAATGGAGTAGGACAGCGATGCAAATCAAAGTTGGATGCGAATTCCGTTACGAGTCAACATGGCCGACACCGGCTGTCATGCAGGTAGAGCCGCATCCTGGGGCGACACAACGTATCCTCCATGAAACATGGGAGCTTACACCGCCGCTCTCCCTCCATTCATACGCTGACCTTTATGACAATGTGTGCCAGCGCATGATTATTCCTGCTGGCAACCAGGTGCTGCGCTACGATGCCATCGTCGAGGTATCAGGGGAGCCTGACGAGGTCGCGTTCGACGCCGTACAGCTTCCCGTGGAAGAGCTACCCGATGACGTGCTTATCTACACCTTGCCCAGTCGCTTCTGCCTTTCGGATACCCTCTCTGATATGGCGTGGCAGCTTTTCGGTTCCACACAACCGGGTTGGGCGCGTGTGCAGGCTATTTGCGATTGGGTACACAGCAATATTCGTTTCCAGTATGGCAGCAGTAATGCACTGACCACCGCCGCTGATGTGTGTGCGCAGGGGGTAGGTGTCTGCCGCGATTTCGCGCACCTGGCAGTGACCTTTTGCCGCGCCCTCAACATCCCCGCTCGCTATGTATTTGGCTATCTGCCGGATATTGGCGTGCCGCCGCCAGATGATCCGATGGATTTCTGCGCGTGGATGGAGGTGTATCTAGCGGGACGCTGGTGGACTTTTGATCCACGCAACAATCAGTTCCGCATTGGTCGTGTCCTCGTTGGCCGTGGGCGTGACGCACTGGATGTGGCGATGATCACTACCTATGGAGCACCCCGTCTCGCGAAAATGACGGTTTGGGCCGATGAGGTACCTACCATCGCCACTAGTGCAACGCAATCGGCGGACGCGACAGATACAGCGGTACCCATCCTGAGAGGGGAACACGAGCAGGCATGATGCAAGAACCAGTGGATAGCGATATCCAGATTGCCGCCCTCAATCTCCTCGATCACCGTGGAATAGATTGGAAGCGCGTGCAGCGCACTGTCTATCTGATCCATCAGCACTTTCGCTATGATTATCCGGGTCCTGTGCGTGAACTTAAACAGCACTTATTGATTGTGCCACCGGATAGATATGGAGATCAGCAACGCATCGTCCATCGCCTGGATGTCTCCGTTCCTGTTACCGAAACGGCCAGCCACGTTGACGAGTTCGAGA
Organism: Ktedonobacteraceae bacterium; assembly: GCA_051004815.1. Taxonomy (GTDB): domain Bacteria; phylum Chloroflexota; class Ktedonobacteria; order Ktedonobacterales; family Ktedonobacteraceae; genus JBBQXY01. The sequence goes on along the minus strand of JBPCJY010000057.1, from coordinate 12,843 downwards.
ATCATGTGCTTGATCTCTCTATTCCCGCTATCGAAAGCTCCATTGACTTCGAGGCGTGGATTGTGGTTGAGCGAGATGCCGATCATGGAGCGCATCTGCTTCCGCACACGACTCTCGCTGATCCACGTTACCTTGAACCATCAGCACTGACGAAACCTGATGATGCGCTTCGTCAGATCGCAACTACCCTGTTAGCTGAAGATGTGGCGCGGCAGCCAGCAGCCTTGGCCGGACGCATCAACGACTGGGTACACAACGCACTGCGCTACGCGCATGGCACGACCGATATCCATACCACTGCTGCGCAGGCACTCGCGCTGGGATGCGGCGTCTGCCAGGACTACGCCCATATCATGCTGGTTCTCTGTCGCCTCTGCGGACTGCCAGCGCGGTATATCTCCGGCCACCTGCTGGGCGAAGGCGGCACACACGCCTGGGCCGAAGTGCTGCTGCCCGCACCAGAACAGCCCGACGCGGCCATCGCGCTGGCATTTGATCCAACGCACGGCTGCCAAACAGACCTGCACTACCTCACCATCGCCGTTGGACGGGACTACTACGATGTCGCCCCGACATCAGGAACGTTTCAAGCACCGTATCGCGGGCAACTTACGGCGAGCAAACGGGTAGGGCCGATTTCGCTGCAATACAGCGAATAACGCTGCCTAAACTACGATATGTTTCACCTGTCCAGCAGAATTTGCCTCGTCGTAGATACGCTTTGGGTGAAGCTGCTGCTGTAGCTCTGACATTTGCTCCGCGGCAATGATAGTATCCTGGGGATGCAACTCCTGCCAGACGTGATAGATGGCATCCGGCTCTTGGCGGCGATAAATAAATCGACACACAATCTTATCCTCTCGTGCCAGGTAGTTCGCTCTACCCAGGTCTTTGCTCGCCTGTTCATCGATCAAGTGCGGCTCAATCAGCCTGAAAAGTTCAGGTTTGCGGTCAGAGGTCTGGTGCCCTAGATATAAAAACACCACTGGTTTCTTATCGGGATTACTAAGTGCCGCCTGGGTGATGGCTTCATTATAACTGCTGCCAGCAGAAAGTACCGCCAGCACTGCCCCTGGGAAATCCCTCTCCACACCGGTTACCACTACCGGGACGCGTCCCTTTCTTCTGTGCAGCCTATAATTGGTGAAAGCGATGGCCATGCCAACAATAGCAACCGAGCCACCGAAGGCCGTCGCGAGGGGCTTGGCAACCAGGTTTGTGGACCACGCGATTGTTACAAGCAGTGTGGTGAGTATACCCAACCAGAAATTGAGCAGTGATCTCGTCCAGCGTCCTTCTGGCTCTGGTCGCTCGGATGGATTTGCTTGCTGTTCTTCGGTGAGTTCTTCCCCTTGATCAGTATTGTGTTCCTGTGCCGTATTTGCTGTATCGGTTAGCGCACGTTGTTGTGCCTGGCCTGATGTTGAGGGTATGTGCCGACGGGCGTAGGCATTAGCGTTCGTTCCTGTTTTCAATGCTTGTAAGCGTCTGTATTTACGTTGACGATAGCGCACAATGTCCATCCCCAGACATGTCAAAGTAAAGGCACCCAGCAAACCAAAAGCGTACATGTCGCCAAGTACATTAATATTGCCGTGTACTGCCACAAGCACCAGGATGGGGATAACGGTCGCTAGTGCTATCGAATAGTGCGGAGTCCCGCGTAATTTGTTGCGTTGCAAGATAAATTGTGGGAAAAATTCCATCCGCGAGAGAGCGAGAAACACATGGTAAGAACCAATAATCGCGGTATTACTGGCAAAGACTAGCAGAGCACTGGCACTGATAGCGACCTCCGTCTGCAAAATTACTCCACCCCAATGACCACCGAGCAACGAGATAATCTGGCTCGAAAGCACAGGATCGGCTGCCGCTTTAGGCAGTAGGAGTGTGGATAGCATGGTGAGGAGTGGGCTGGTCAAGCCAACTGTCAAGATGACTAAGAAAAGCGCGAATTTCCCCACATTCCTACGCGGGAGCTTCATGACGGGAGAAAGTTGCGAAATACTTTCTAAGCCGGAAAAGGCGAGAAATGATCCCGCGAAACCGACCAGCAGCGTGATAGGCGTCAGGGTTTTTCCACTAAACATTTGCGGGAAGAGTGCCAGGAACTGCGGGAAGGAGATGTGTGTAAAGACCGTTACAAGAATAGCAACATCACTGACAAAGGCGATGATCGCCCCCACCAGGCTTACCTTGGCACTTTCGCTGACTCCGACCCAATTGAGAATACCGAGCAGAACAAGTATAACGAGGGTAATCCACACCGTGATGTTCAGTCCAAGGAAAAACGTCTGCGGGCCAATCGCGGGCAGTACCACGCTCAGATAGAGCATGCCTGAGAGGCAACTGATCGCCGCGGTAAGAAAGTAATCGACGAGGATAAACATTCCCCCCAGGGCACCAAACCAATGATTGAGTGCTCTGGCCGCCACCGTCACCACACCACCACCTTGCGGAAAACGATACGTCACCTCGACATATTTGAATGTCAGCAGAATGAACACAATCATCGTTAACATAACGAAGAAGCCCGATAGTTTTCCCACCGTGCCATAGAGTATGCCAGGGACATAGTAAATGGAGGTGCCGATATCAGCGAAGACAACCGCCCAGCACAGAAATGGGCCGAGTGACTGTGCTTCGTGCTCCTTTTGACCGCTTTGTGGTGGGGTTGCTGTCTCCTTGGCCATACATATGCTCCTTCCCCGTATCCTTTCCTCAAATACCGTAAAGAGGATTGAGAATAGTTTTCCCGCTACTCATGTAGCACGTAGCAGAAGTTCAGAAAGGTACAGATTAGCCATACATGTGTCTTGAGCAAAGGAGGGTCTATTACAAAATTTCACTATAGCACAAAAAAGCAGAGGTAACACGTATATTTAAAGCTTGTCCATACACTGTAAATCAATTGCTGACTTGATAAATGTAGTATCTTGTGCTACACTTCCTCTTTGTGATCACATTGCGTTGAGTCAGTTCACGCTTTTGCTCAGCTAGATATATCGATACGATGAGCTAGCTGAAACTACCACGCCACAGACAACTGCAACCATATGACGAAAATATACTGTTGAGGGTACCCTTTGTCCTCGTAGGCCGTGCTTCTACAAACATCTCACTCTACTCGTCTGGGGTAAAAGAGCTCAAGAGGTTTATTCATGATGCATCAATGTTGATGCATTCCATGAGAAGGAGAATGATATGGCAAGCAATAGATGTGTCGTATATGAAGGGGCTGGTAAGGTTAGCGTCAGAAACATCGAGTATCCCAAACTAGAATTACCAAAATCGGTACCAGGGCGGAATCGCAAATGTGAACACGGTGTTATCTTGAAGGTCGTGGCAACTAATATTTGCGGGAGCGATCAGCACATGGTACGAGGACGGACTACCGCACCGAAAGGCCAAACGCTGGGGCATGAAATCACTGGCGAGATCATTGAACTCGGTAGTGATGTCGAGTTCCTCGCTAAGGGAGACCTGGTCTCTGTGCCATTCAATATCGCTTGCGGACGCTGCCGGATGTGCAAGGCTGGTCATACAGGTGTCTGCCTTAACGTGAACCCTGCGAGGCCGGGGGCGGCGTATGGCTACGTCGATATGGGTGGTTGGGTAGGTGGGCAGGCTGATTATGTGATGGTACCTTATGCAGACTGGAACGCGTTAAAGTTTCCCGATAAAGATCAAGCACTGGCGAAGATCAAGGACCTGACGATGCTCTCGGACATCTTCCCAACTGGATACCATGGGGCTTTCACTGCTGGCGTAACCACGGGTTCGACTGTGTATGTTGCCGGTGCTGGCCCGGTGGGACTGGCGTGCGCGGCGGCGGCTCAATTGCTTGGGGCAGCCGTGGTCATCGTGGGCGATATGAATCCTGAGCGGCTTGAGCAGGCTCGCAGTTTTGGCTGTGAAACGGTTGATCTCAGGAACAAGGCCGAGTTACCCGATATGATCGAACAGATACTCGGTGAGCCGGTGGTAGACGCGGCGGTTGACTGTGTGGGCTTTGAGGCTCGCGGCCATGGTGCTGGTGCTGGGGAGGCTCCAGCTACGGTGATCAATGACGTGATGAGTATCACGCAAGTCGCTGGTCGGGTAGGTATTCCTGGCTTGTATGTCACTGGCGATCCAGGTGGTATTGATGAGCACGCAAAGACCGGTCAACTCGGCGTTCGTATTGGGCTGGGCTGGGCCAAGTCCCTCTCCTTCACCACTGGTCAGTGTCCGGTTATGCGTTACCATCGTCAGTTGATGATGGCAATCCTCAATGACAAGGTGCAAATTGCCAAAGCGGTCAATGCCACCGTCATTCCGCTTGAAAAGGCCCCACAGGGCTATCAGGACTTTGATAAAGGGACGGCCAAGAAATTCGTCCTCAACCCTCATGGCATGATTCCCGCTTAAGCGACGAGTCGGCAGATAATGGGTTAAGCACAAACGAGAAGAGGTCATGGATGCTGTCCATGACCTCTTCTCGTTGTAGCGACTGCCCAAACAGCATACATGATATGAACCATTCAGTACCATTTCAGCTTCCTCGCATATACTCACAGCAAGTGCATACAATGCTCAAGTCAGTGTATGCAAAGAGTAGAGGAAGGACATCAGTGTATGAAACGGGCAGATATGCTGCAACATATCTTCGTGCTGGCAGGCCTCATTGTGCTCCTGGCCGGATGCACTTCCTCCTCAACGCAGGGTACACAAGCATCGCCTTCGGCTCAAGGTACACGGTCAGCAACCCCTTCGCTGCCGATTACACAACTCAAGCCAGAGGCTCCTATTCCTTCCATGTGTCCCACGACGCCTATCTATCGGGGAGGGAAACAAAATGTCTTTGTTACGTCTGAGATTCCCTGGGTACAGGCTAAACCAACTTCTTCAGGCATTGTGGGACATCTCTTTTATGCACCATATACCCTGGCGGAGAAAGGAAGCTATCGATTCCTCCATACAGGCGGCGTTTATCCAACGGATGGAACGAACACGAAGATTCTCTGGACCATAGACCATCCCAATATACTCGCTACGGTTCAAATTGCCGGAACGAATCTGTCCAGTCCCGGAAAGACGTTCCACCAGGATATTGATCCCACCTCCAGCCCGATAGTTGTGTCCCCACCATCGCAATACCCTTCTATTATAGTTGTCCCTAATGCGGGATGCTGGCGATTGCAGGTTAGCAGTGGACAGGCAAGTGGCACCATCATTATGTGGGTCGTAGGTTAAGTTTAGGAGACAAGTAAGAGAGCTACCTTGTCCAGTTGAGCGGTATGCTATAATAGGCTCATGCTTAGAACCCAGACAGTCACGCGCTATGTCACCCCACTGAAAGAAGGTGGTTCTCTACCGGCCATCGTCGAAGCCGATGACGATGGTCTCTACGTGCTCAAGTTTCGCGGGGCCGGTCAAGGCCCCAAAGCTCTGATTGCCGAACTGGTAGCGGGAGAGTTAGGCCGCGTCCTGGGATTGCCCGTTCCCGAAATCGTCTTCATGGAACTCGACCCTGTGCTGGGGCGTTCTGAACCGGATTATGAGATTCAAGCACTTATCAAGGCGAGCGCGGGACTGAATCTGGCCCTGGACTACTTGCCGGGAGCAGTGGGCTTCACGCCCCTTGATGTGCAACGGCTTGATGCGTTACAAGCCTCTTCCATCGTCTGGTTCGACGCGTATGTGAGTAACGTGGATCGCACACCGCGCAATACCAATATGCTCTTCTGGCACCGACGGCTTATGCTCATCGACCATGGTGCCGCGCTCTACTTCCATCATAGTACGGGGGACTATCTCGCACGCAGTCGTAACCCGTTCACACCCATTAAGGAGCATGTGCTGCTGCCGATAGCCAGTGCTTTAGAGGAAGCCGATGCCCACTTGAAAGAGCAGCTGACGCCCGCGTTGATTCGCGAGATTATCAATGCCATTCCCGATAGCTGGCTCGACCATGATCCGTACTTCGCTGATCGTGTTGCTCAGCGCACAGCCTACCAGGCGTACTTGATTGATCGCTTGGAGGCTTCGCAATCCTTCGTAGAGGAGGCCATTCATGCACGCGCTCAGCTCCTATGATTACGCGCTAATCAGGGTCGTCCCCAGTGTCGAACGTGGGGAGTGCCTCAATGTTGGGATCCTCCTTTTTTGCCGCACCCTGCGCTTCCTCCAGGTGCGCATTCACTTGGACCGGGAGCGGGTCCTCGCGCTAGACCCCCATATCGATCTCTTGACTATCCAGGAGCACCTGGATAGCATTGTACACATCAGCAACGGAGTGAAGGAAGCGGGGCTATTAGGGCAAATGTCACAGTCAGAGCGTTTTCACTGGCTGGTCTCCCCACGCAGCACGGTCATTCAAACCTCGTCGGTGCATACAGGGCTATGCGCCGATCCCGAAGCTACCCTTGAGCACTTGCTCAAGACGATGGTCTATCATTCATAGTTATGCACGGACAGTCCTTCCACTCAGCATCCCTCGTCGTTTGGTATGTCAAGCTCATCAGGAATACCAGCTAAACTGTGCTCGAAGGCAGTAAAAAGATCATCCAGATCGGTCACAGGACTATTACCGGCCCTGAGAGTTGGGACATGTGAGCGGACGAGGGTGTAGAGGGCGTGTGTTCCCGCGCCCAGTGCGGCAGAACGGCCACGCAGATCGATGGCTTGTGCCGCGCAGAGCAGTTCGACGGTTGCAAGGCGCAGTGCCAGGTTCGCCTGCTCAGCAAGGCGACGGGCTGCCAGCGGGGCCATGGTCACACGATCCTCGATTGACTCCGCAATGCTGGAGGTTGGCAGTTCAAAAGAGACGGGCTGGGCGAGCAGACGCGCCTCGGCTGCCAACGCCGCCGCTCCATGTCCAAAGATGGATAGCGCGTCTTCGGAGAGATCGTCACGTTCCCGCAAACCGGTTGGAAGACCTGTGTGCCATTGCGATAGGAGCTTTTGGACGCGTTCGCAGGAGAGCGTGAGGGCTTGTGCCAGGCTTATGCGCATGTAATCGAGGGCGGCTGCTAGCCCTGATGCATCAAAATTACCGACTGCAAGGAGCCGACCATCAGGCGTAAGCAGGGGATTGTCGGATGCCGCAGCCAGTTCGATTTCGACTACTCGCACCGTATGGCTCCATGCATCTCGTGCGCTCCCATGTGCCTGGGGTGCTACACGAAGCGATAATGGGTCTTGTAGGAGGCGCGGCTTCTCGCGAGCAGCAAGTATTGTACCACCGTCGAGCAGTTTTCTTAGCGCAAGCACGCTCTGCTTAAGACCCGGAGAGGGGTACGCCTGGAAAACAGCAGGATCGATGACACTGGGGTTGAAGAGGAAACCCTCCATCGTCAAGGCGGTCGCGGACTCTAAGGCATGCAATGTGTGCATTGTTCGTGCGAGGGCCAGGGCGGCCCAGCCAATGGCAAAGGAGTTCGCGCCCACCAGTGCCAGGGCCTCACGCGCCTCAAGCACCAGGCCGCGAGCGATGAGTGCCTCCGCGATTTCCGCCATGGGCGCGAGGTCTCCCTGACCGACCGAGCCAAGCACACGTACAACAGGAATATCGTCAGCGTTCAGCGCATCAATCAAGGCCTCGACTACAGCAGGTCGCACACCTGAACCGCCCATGACAAGCCCCTGCGCACGACAAAACATTGCGGCCCGCACAACAGAGGGGGGAGCAGGAGTGCCATGCGAAACCCGATGGCTGAGGATAAGCCGTCGATTGAAGTTGGCTGCACTGGCAGCATCGACCGGTATTCCCTTCAAAGCTCCTACGCCGGTGGTTATCCCGTAGACGGCCTCGCCCGCCTCAAGCGTCCTGAGCATATTTGCGCGGGCTGCCGCAAGATGGCTCAGACAAGCGGAAGCGATCTCCACGCGCTGACCAGCAGCAACCGCAACGACCGCATCAATCGTTATTGGATGGCCCGTAAGGATAAAAGCTTCTGATGGTACAGGGAAGGGTTTCATTTAGTGTGCAGAGCCAAAGTGCTGCATATGTTTGCGCTCTTTTTCGAGTGCGTCGGCGGGGAAGGGTTTTTCGCCGCCAATGGTGCGTGCATCCAGCGTAAGCTCGGCCCCTTCTTCCATAATGATAATTAATTGGGCAGTAGCGAGTGCATCGCGGCTGAACGCCAGGAGGCCGTGGTTTGCCAGGAGCACCGCAGGTACAGTTGGATGCCGCTCAAGTTGCTCTACAATATAACTGACGGCTTCCTGTGAGCCACGCGGTGCCCACTGCGCCACCGGAATGTCATCCGTAATGCCGAAACGGAGGAACGCTTCATACACACATGGCAAAGGCTGATGGGCCAGCGCAAAACTGGTCGTGCGTGGTGAGTGTGTATGAATAACGGAGTTTACCTCTTTTCGCGCACGGTACACGCACGAATGCATACCAACAATTTCACGCGAAGTTGGATCAAGATCACCTTCTATCACCTCGCCATCGAAGGTGACGACAACCAGTTGCTCCGGCGTCAGGTGCGAAAGGTGGCTCACCGAAGTGAGTAGCATATGCTCTGCTTCGGGCAATCTCACGCTCATGTTACCATGTCCACTATGAGACATGACGCCTGCCTGACCTAGACGTTGCGCGGCCTGTACAAGCTGTTCTCTTAGCTCATGATAGCTCAAATTCATCGGTGGTTCCTCTCAGCAAGCTTTTCCGCAGTTTGGCTGCTCCAGGACAAAACACAAGCACATAACAATCCCATCACTATTATACACAACTCTGGCCGCAATAGTGTAGTGCTTTGTCAACCTTCATTTGTCAGGCCGCCGGAGGCGGCCTGGGAGGGAGAGAGAACTAGGGCACAGCCCTAGAACCCAGTCAAGGGGTTGCACCCCTTGCATCCCTGCTCTGACAAATGAAGGTTGACAGAGCAGTAGGGGCCGATTTATCGGCGCGAGACGGGCCGATTTATCGGCCCCTACGCTGGCTTCAGTGAGATGGATTGAGTGTAACCGTTAGACAAAGCGGGTGGGATAGGACGAGGACATTTGATCTGGATCGTTCAACTCTGCCCCTGCTGGAGGCGGAACTGGCCCACGTAACAATGGATCATTGGTACTGTACATCCAGTCGTCGAGCCGGGTGCGCATCTCTTCCAGGGCAACGGCTACCGATAAATCGTTGGCCACATTATGCGCTTCATTCGCATCAAAGATGAGATCGTATAACTGCTCTAGAGGTCGAGAGCGGTCTTTCCAGCCATTGGCAATGAGCACATCCTTGCTAAAGCTGTCATCGCAATTCGCCAGAACCGGGCCGAGGTGGTGATCGAAGCGGCGAATGTATTTCCAGCGTTGTGTACGCACGGCCCGCATGGGTTCGTATGCAGCATGGAACGTGACTTCCGCAAAAATAGCGTCGTGTATCTGCCTGGTTTCACCGCGCAGCAAAGGCATAATCGACGTTCCTTGCAGCCATCTGGGATTGTCAATGGCAAGAAGATCGCAAATCGTTGGAAAGATGTCGATGTGGGAAACCAGGGCATCGAAAACTTGCCCACCGGTAAAGCCGCCTGGGCCACGCATAAGCAACATAACGCCTATCCCATGATCGGTCAGATAGCCCTTCATGCGTGGAAAAGCAATGCCGTGATCGGTCGTACAGATGACCAGGGTATTCTCCCTCAGTCCACTGGCATCCAAAGCATCCAGTACCGCGCCAATACCCTGATCCAAGTCCCAGGCACTCGCTTTATAGGCACCAATATCACGCCTGGTCTCTGGCGTATCGGGTAGAGGTGCAGGTGGCATAGAGTATTTCGCATCCCTGGGTGAGCTTGGCTTCATAAACTCACGATGTGTTTCGAAAAAGCCAACCGAGAGAAAAAAGGGCTGTGCTAGCCCACCGGTCAACATGCTAATCGCGGCAGGTGCGACGATATGTGACTGGAAGCCTTCTACCTTCAAGACACGGTCGTAGCCAACAGCGTTGCGATCCTTCGATAGGTGCTCTTCACCTATCAGGGCCGATTGATATCCCTCTTTGCGGAGAGTATGAATCAAGTGCTGTTTGTAATCATGCAAGGAAAAGCCGCGATGAGCCAGACCAAGCATACCATTGCAGTGAGCATACTGACCTGTCAGGAGACTTGCACGGCTGGGTGAGCATGTCGGGGCAGCACAGAACGCTTTGCGGAACAACACGCCCTGTTCGGCCAGGCGTTGGATATTTGGTGTTGGAATAGCATGCCCATAAGGTTGAACATAGCGGCCTGTATCATGAGAGTGGATATATAATATATTTGGACGGTTCGAGTGCAATGTAAAGCTGCCTTTCTAAATGTGTGATGGTAGATGTCTTATTCTAACAACTTCTCTTTCTATGAGCAACCTCTTGGCTCCTGATCTACAGGGTTTCTCAACAGGCTTTTGTTGCCGCCTTCGGCGGCGGAGAAGGGAAGGAATCTGGGGGTACCCCAGACCCCAGCAAAGGACTGCCGCCCTCTGCACTCCCGCTTTATGCAACTTTTGAGAAGCCTTGACCCAGGAATACCTCTGATAACATTATAACATGCTGGAATAACATAAATGACTTGAAAGAATGAGTGAAATGTGCTATTGTCTGTTTGGGATTGCTTACACGGCAGCACCTGTCGCGAACTTTGCCTGAAACGTCTTGAGGAGGTTATAGTGTACCCAACTTGTTCCTATCTTGTTTGTGCCACTCCTCGCAGTGGAAGCACATTGCTTTGCGAAGCTCTAGCTAATACTGGTATCGCCGGAAACCCGAAAGAGTATTTCGAAGCACTGAGAACTACTGGACAGCCGAGGCGACCAAAAGAATACTTTAGCACGTTGACGATCCGGAGATTGCAGAATTATTGGGGGATTTCTCCCGCCTGGATGATACCTCTACCACACTAGCATTTCAAGGAACGAACACCTTTGAGCACTACCTGACGGAAGTGCTTGCGGAGGGAACGACCTCAAATGGCGTTTTTGGTGCCAAGGTAATGTGGGGATATTTTGACGACTTTATGAGCAATCTACGCGATATACCATCCTGCAAGGAGTTACCCACTCCTACCTTGCTTGCAACTGTCTTCCCCAACCTGAGCTATAGCTGGGTTACGCGTGACGATAAGCTGAGGCAAGCTATTTCCCTTTGGAAGGCCATTCAAACCTGGACGTGGCGGGAGGATGAATCCGCAACTCCCGCAGGTCAGCCTGAACACCCAAAAAAGGAACTGTACTTTCATTTCGAGGCCATTGATCACCTGTGGCAACAGATTGTGAAAAACGAACGGGCCTGGCAACACTATTTCGATACAGCAGCTATCGAGCCGTTTAAAGTCACCTATGAAGAACTGGCTGAACACTATGAAGTCACAGCGATGCGCATTCTCAAGTATCTCCACGTCCCTATTCCCGATTACATCGTCTTCGCGGAACGACGCATGAAACGACAAGCTGATGCCATTTCTGAAGAATGGGCGGCACGCTATCATCGTCTCAAACATTGATAAGAAGACCTCCTGTAAACCAGGAGGTCTTCTCTAATTCTGCGTATAAGAGTTTTTACGGTCCGGTGAGCACGCAGCCTTTACGGGTATTGTCCCATTCCTTCTGGAGGATGTAGCCATGTCCATTCCAGGTAACATCCGCACCGGAGGAATTGCGTGTACCAAATCTCCAGGCGCACTTGTCGCCAATTTCGTTGCCTGAAGAATCAAGCCAGGCGTTCAACAGAGGATCGGTGGCAGCCTCCATTTGCTCATGAGAGGTAACATTGATCGTCTGATCGGCATCATTATGGTTCGGGCTGGTGCCAGGGTTGCAGGAAAAACTGGCGGCGTAAGGCATTGCCGCGTAGATGCTATTTGAGCCGAAGAAGTCATGGTACGCACAGAAGGTATTGGTAGCACACTGTGTTTGCGAACTATCAAAGCACAGATTCTGGTTCGCTTGCAGAAAAACGAAGAAGATATTGTCTATACTGGAGCTCCAGTGGTTGACACTTTGTGCATGACTGACTTCGTGCTGGATATCACTATCCAACAACGGGTTTTCGGGATAGGCACCATTGTCAACCCAGGATGCCGCGAGATGTTCAGAAGAGGCGAACTGCCCATTCGATTGCTTGTACTGGGTGTTGTTTTTGTAGAGACCCGTACCGTTTACGTCACCAAAGTACTGTTGAATCAGAGAGTTGTAGCCGCTCTGCACATTGTTGTTTGGCTCCCAGAAAATCGCATAGACATTCGCCGTGCCAGTCATCACTGGGCCACCATTGTAAATAAGATTGTTGCCAGCGTGTGCTTTCTTCAAACTAGCTGTCAAACTAAGAGCACTCGACTTCAGAAAGAAATGGGGGGCGTGCTGTGGAGACGCTGCCATGGTACTCGTTGGTATTAGTGCGATGACAGCCAGCAACAGCATAGGTACCATAAATGCTGATGTAATAAATTTCCGCATGCAGAAATTCTCCTTCTCGTGATACAGGGAAAATACTTCATCGAATCGATAAGAATAACGATGCGTAATGGATGGGATAGTGCTTCTCAGAGAGAAACTTTCTCAAGACCCCATACCCTTCCCATTGTTACAGAGAAAGTATACATATGCTGGCTTTCAATGCGCTTTCATAAACAATGGGCATTATAGATACAACATGATACACAGTGATATATAAAGAAACATATTGTGATAGAAGTTTCTCATTGTTGACCTTCTAGTATCTTACATAAGACACAGGACTTTTGTCAGCTACGTTTTACCCGGTTTGCATGCTATGCCCGCTATTCACGCGGCACACAAGTGGGCCGGCGAAAAGCGGAGGGAGGTGGGGGGGGGGGGGGGCGGAGGGGGGGGGCGGCAGGCCGGCCTCGGCCTCTCTGT
>JBPCJY010000056.1:0-7428 GCA_051004815.1 Ktedonobacteraceae bacterium | reverse complement strand
AGAATGACAGGGGCGGGAACGGGGCGAAGCGCAGCAGGACAGGGGCGGGAACGGGGCGGTCCTTGCACGGGGAGGGTGTTTGGGAAGGAAGGGGCAAGGCTGTCATTCTGAGCGCAGTGAAGAATCTCGGTATCCAGCGCATGAGATCCTTCGCTGCGCTCAGAATGACAAGGCAAGCGTCCCTACTCCACCTCCACACCACTCCCGCCCCTACGAGATACGAGATGCACACCTCTCCTCACCTTAGATTGGTGCCGTCCCTCCACCGGGTTAGCGCAAAACTGCCCCAAAATTGTCATGCAATGAACGGATGATGCGCTCTTGCAGCGTATTTGCCTCGGCATCGGTAAGGGTGCGGTCGGGGGATTGATAGGTCAGCGAATAGGTCAGGTTCTTTTTGCCCACGGGAATAGGCTCACCTGTATAGACATCGAACAAGACGACCGAACGCAGCAACTCTCCACCGCCGCGTACAATAGCATCATGGATATCTTCCGCGGGTACCTGCTGATCCACCACCAGGGCCAGATCACGCGTGAGTTCCTGGTGGCGCGAGATGAGCGCATACGTCAAATTGGCGGGTACCGCTTGATAGAGGTGTTCCAGGTCAAGCTCACACAGGTAGGCGCGATACGGCAGATCATAACGCTGCTGTACTAATGGATGCACCTCGCCTAGCACGCCAATCGGGCTATACGTCTTCTCACCAATGGCAGAAGGGCGCAACAATTCCAGCATCGCACAGCGACCAGGGTGAAATGTCGGATGCTGCGTTGGTGTGAAGCGATACTGACTAATGTGTAGTCCTGTCAATAGCCGCTCCACCACGCCTTTCGCATCATAGAAATCGGCAGGGCGTGCCAACTCTGCCACCCATGAAATCTCAGCGGGACCGCAGAGGGCAAAACCAACACTACGCCGCTCATCCGGCTGACTATTCGCCTCGCCCGTCGGGAGGTAACGACGCCCAACCTCGAAGAAACGTAGACCCGCCCTGGTGCGTTTACTATTCTCCTGCATCGTCTCCAATAGTCCGCTCATCAGCGTCAGGCGCATACTGTCCAGGTCGTTGCTCAGCGGATTCACGATAGTTACGGCTGGCACGGAATGCACGTCGAATGGCACAACAGCAGTCGGGCTACCATTAGCTGCGACCAATTCCGCGTGTGTGCCATTGGAAGCCGCCTGCTTTGCCCCTTTCAAAAGAAAACGCACCGCGGAGGCATCGGCATGGGCCAGCAGATTGACCATACGCGCTCTACTCGTTATTGCATAGGTGACGATCTCGTTCAAGCCAGCACCGATCAGCAGATTGCGCACCTCGTACTCCCGCGTGTACCAGGAGGTACCCTGCGGCTCCGGCAACGGGCCAACGGGAATAGTGCTGGGAATGGCATTGTAGCCAATCATACGCACAACCTCTTCGACCAGGTCGGCACTCTCCTCGACATCCATACGGAACGTCGGCACCATCACCAGCATGTTGTTGCTCTGCTCATCTGGCACTACTCCGAAACCCAGCGCGGTCAACGCCTCGACCACCTCGTGCTGCGTCACCTTGACCGCCGTCAACCACTCGACATCGTCCGTCGAGAACGCGATAGTGCGGGGTTCAACAGGTGCAGGATAGTAATCTATGATAGCTGGATGCACGGTCCCCCCGGCCAGTTCCACCATCAACTGCACAGCGCGGTTCGCCCCTATCACCGTGAGATTCGGGTCAAGGCCCTTCTCGAAACGGCTGGAAGCATCGGTACGCAGACCCAGTGCTGTCGCGGTACGGCGTACATTGCCCGCCTTGAAGTTCGCCGCCTCTAAGAGCAGTGTTGTCGTCGCCGCATGTACTTCACTGATTGCTCCACCCATAACACCAGCAATACCGGTTGGCCCCTCGAGGTCGGTGATGAGCAGCATCTCCGGGGTAAGTTTGCGCTTCACATCATCCAGTGTGGTCATCTCTTCGCCCTCGTGGGCGCGACGCACAATGATATGCTGCTGACGCACAAGATCATAATCGAAACCATGCAGTGGCTGGCCGAACTCTAACATAACGTAGTTGGTAATATCGACAACGTTGTTAATCGGTCGCATCCCTGCCGCCAGCAGTCGTCTGCCCATCCAGAAAGGCGAAGGGCCAATCTTGAGATCACTGACAATACGCGCACTGTAACGCGGACAGAGGTCGGCGTCTTCAATGGTTATTTTGACCATCTCCCCCGCTGGTTTACCTTGCTCTTGCACGACCGGCTGTGGAATATGCAGCTCCTGTTTGGTAACGGCAGCGACTTCACGAGCAATGCCAATTACCGACGATAGGTCGCCACGATGGGCCTTAATGGAGAAATCCAGCACAGTCTCACCCAATACAGCAACGAGCGGTTGCCCAATTTCCGTCTGTGGATCAAGGATATAGATGCCAGCATGGTCGTTGCCGAGACCAAGCTCGCGAGGAGAGCAAAGCATGCCTTGCGAGAGGTAGCCCATCGCCCTCTTCTCAGCAATCAGCAGATCGCCCACCTTTGCGCCCACCTTTGCCAGAGGCACCTTGTCGCCCTGGCGAATATTGGGCGCACCACACACGACGCCCAATTCCTCTTTGCCTGTGATCACTCGCGTATAGCTCAGGTGACCTGACCCTGGTACCTTCTCCAGGTGAATGATCTGGGCGGTAATGATCTTATCGCCCCAGTCCGCGCCGACATACTCAATGGCTTCAACTTCCAGACCTGCCATGGTCATGGTGTGCGCCAATGCTTCTGGCGACATTGTTATGTCAACATATTCTTTAAGCCAACTCAATGGCACTTTCATTACTCTCACTCCTCAGCTTAGAATTGTCGCAAGAAACGTAGGTCGTTGCTGGAGAAGAGACGAATCTCCCCGATGGAATACTTCAACATAGCGATACGCTCAACGCCCATACCGAAGGCGAAGCCGCGATATTTCGCGGGGTCATAGCCAACTTCCCGCAGCACGCGTGGATGCACCATGCCAGAGCCGAGCATCTCGACCCAGCCACTATACTTGCAGGTGCGGCAGCCTTGCCCGTTACAGATGGGGCAATCGATATCCATCTCAGCACTTGGCTCGGTGAACGGGAAGTAACTCCCCCGGAAGCGCACCTGCCGCCTTTCGCCGAATAGTTCGCGAGCAACCCGTTCCAGGCAGCCTTTGAGATCAGCCATGGTACAATACTCGTCGATCAAGAGGCCCTCAATCTGGTGGAACATGGCCTCGTGTGAGGCATCGATAGCCTCGTTGCGATAGACTTTCCCTGGCACCACCACGCGCACTGGTGGTGTCATTTCTTTCATCGTACGAATCTGCATTGGCGATGTCTGTGTACGCAAGAGTATCTGGCCAGGGGAAATCCAGAAGGTGTCTTGCATATCGCGAGCAGGATGGTCCTCCGGAATGTTCAATGCCTGGAAGTTATAGTAATCGGTCTCCACCTCTGGCCCTTCGACGACATGGAAGCCCATGCGTGCAAAAATCTGTGTGACCTCCCAGATGGTACGTGAGAGCGGGTGCATATGCCCAACCGGCACCTCTCGTCCGGGCAAGGTAACGTCGATACGTTCCTGTTCCAGGGCTTGCAGCAGTTCACGTTGACGTAGTTCTTCCCGTTTAGCAGCCAATCGCTGCGTCAATGCAGCCTTCACCGCATTGACCTTCTGTCCTACGATGGGCCGTTCATCCTTTGCTAGTTTTGCCATTACCGAGGAGAGGTTGGTCAATTCACCGCGTTTCCGGCCCAGGTACGCGGTATCCCACTCATCCAGTTCCGCCAATGTCGTAATTGGCTCTAATTGTGCGATGGCACGGCTCTGTAGTGCGTCAAGTTGCTCCAATAATGAGTCCAATTGCCCTATCATAGCATCCTCCCAAAAATCATAAAACCGACAAACATTGCGTCAACAGGGACGAAGTTGTCGGTAATCTCCGTGGTACCACCCGTCTTGAAGCAGTCTTTCTTCCCTTCTCCCTAACGTACTACCGCACTCTACACAAAAACGCACCATGGGGAAAGAACTGTTTCCACTCGGTCAGTTCGGTAACGGGAACAATCCGGTACTGTCTACTCACTGCTCATCATCGCCACAGTTTCAACAGCCAGCTCTGGGGTGAACTTCCACGAACGTTTCCGCAAAAGGGCTTGCAGCCAATGGCCCTTTCTCTCTACGCGTTCCCTGTCCGTGTACTCTCCCCATCATTGCTTTTCGCGCAAATTTCATCAAGGTATAGTATGCCAGATTTTAGATGAAAAGTCTAGCGTTTTGGAGAGGTTTGGAGCAGGGTCTGTGAATAATGGCCAGGGCGACCGCAAGGGATCATCGCAGGATCAGCAATAATTCACAGACCCTGGGAGGTTTGCAGAGCCAGCTCAAAGCTATTGCCAACTACAACGTTTTAGGCGATACTATCTATGACACAAACCAAAGCTCCAACATTGAGCAAGGAGGAACCTCCCAGCCATGAGTCGCCGCAACAGCATCCGTATGAATGATGAAGAGATACGCACATTTCTGGAGGAGCAGCGCACGCTGCAAGTCGCCACTATCGATCATGATGGCTTCCCGCACCTGGTTGCTATGTGGTACGTACTGGTCAACGACGAGGTGGCGTTCTGGACGTATGCCAAGTCGCAAAAAGCCATCAATCTCCAACGTGACCCGCGCTTGACCTGTCTGGTGGAGGCTGGCACCAGCTACGAGAAGTTGCGCGGCGTGCAGATCAAGGGACATGCCGTCATCAGCGATGACCCCGCCACTGTGCTGAAACTGGGCGAAGCAATCTGGGAACGTTACACCGGCCCCTTAAATGAACATACCCGCCCGATGGTCGAGGCTCAGGCGGTTAAACGTGTTGCCATTGTCGTGAAACCGGTAGAGATCGTCTCCTGGGATCATGGCAAATTGGGTGGCGGCTACTAAAAAGCTACTAAAAAAGGGGAAAATGTGCTATTGACGGATCGACCAAATTTCTGCTATACTTGTCTCGTTCCAGAAATGGACGGACGGGGTGTAGCGCAGCCCGGTAGCGCACCACAATGGGGTTGTGGTGGTCGGAGGTTCAAATCCTCTCACCCCGACTCAGCAATAAGGCGGGAAGCAGGTTTGTCAAGCCGCTTCCCGCCTTGTTTTATGCCACCAAGCGAAATGTACTCCTGAACAAAAACCAGCATTGAGAGCAAAACTGATAGCAAAACACCAAGTGAGGGCAATTCTACATTAATGGCTTGCCAGTACCACCGCTCTCATCTTCATCCTTACTCCTATTGTCTTCCTTAAACACATCATTCCACGCCTCTACCACTTCCTGTTGCATGGTCGGCAACAGATGAGAATACGTTCTCAGCGTGATAGAAATGTCGCTATGTCCTAACAACTCCTGAATTACCTTGATATTGACACCCATGCAGAGCAGGATTGACGCCGCACTATGCCGCAAATCATGGAAATGGATAGGAGGCAATTCGGCCTTTTTCAGCAGCTTTCTGAACAAATCACCCATATGATTGGGATGTGTGTAGCCACCGCTAAGATTAGGAAACACCAGATCAAGAGACCGCCAGTTATCCACAGTTTTACGGTATTCCAACTGCCGACTCTGCTGCTTTTTCAGCATGCCAATGAGAAACGTTGGTAGGCTTATGACTCGCTTACCAGATGCAGTTTTCGGCTCACCCAGAACATATCCATGCTTCGCAATAAAGTCAACTGAATGCAGCACTAACAAACGGCTACGATCAAAGTCAATATCAGACCAGCGCAATGCTAACAACTCACCACGGCGCATACCAGTTACAACCGCCATTGCCAGCAACACTTCCAAACGATGACCCTCTACATGCTTTACGAGCCTACGTGCCTGCTCTACTGAAAGTGGCACCACTTCACGACTCACAACACGAGGCGGGTCTACCAAGTCACACACATTCCTTGACACCATCCCCCAACGTACCGCATTCTCCAAGGCCCCATGCAGAACACCGTGAATTGAATTGATAGTTTTCGACGCAAGACCATCCTTGCTCTTCTTGGTATAGAACCTTCGCACCTGTTCAGGTGTTAATTTTTGCAGCCAGACTTCTCCCAAATCGGCGACAATATACTTTATCAACTTCTTATAATTCTCGTAGGTGCTAATACGCAGACCATCACCATGGACATTTTCTATCCAATCCTCAAGATAGCCCTTCAATTTCTGTTGAGGCCCCGTTGCCAATGTTCCTTGCTCTAATTCACGCAGAGCCTCATTCTTTTTCCTGAGTGCCTCTTGCTTCGTTTTACAATAGAACTTCTTGCGCTTTCCAGGCCCCATTGAAATTTCCGCTATCCAGCGATCCCGTTCCGGCACATAATAGACTGAGCCTTCATTATGCCCTCGCCGATTTTTCTCTGCCATGACTCACCCCCTCTAAGCAAAACACTGCTCACGCTCTTGGAGCCAACGACGTAACGAGTCGGGATGCACCCGCCGCATTCCTCTCACCTTAATTGATGGCAGCCGCTCTCGATAAATGTAGCTGTAAACCGTTTGACGACACACCCCAAGCTGAACGGCCACATCAGCTATAGACAACAACAAGGGTTGTACCACCAATTGATTTTTACTCCTTGCCATAAGCCCACCTCTCTTATACCAGCCGCTAACGGCTTGCTTGCCATAGCAACTACTACTCAGGTCGAAACGCCCGTGCCACATGTTCCCAAGCCACCACAGCATACGTGTCCTGTATGAGGGTATGCACCAGCATCACCACCGCAGGAAGCAGCGACCGATGCGTCGAAGGAACATCCACCCATGCATCGACCTGTTCCTTGAACCACTCGTGAAGTGCATCGGCATACGCATACGGACTCGACACCGATTGCATCAACACCTGTGTTGGTCGGTGAAAGAAAGACATCGTGGTGATGCTCTTGTGAAGTGTTTCAGTAAACAGGTTGTCGCAAGTCGGTGTTTGCCTCATCAGCAGCTTCACCAACCCATCCCAATCGGCATACGCCAGAGCCGACCCAACCAAGTCCCAGGCCAACAACCGAACCTGCTCATCATAGAACGTCTCACGACCAGCAAAGCCAGTCACCCAGCCATTGACCATGTCTTCTACCCACCACTTCACCTGCAATCCAGCAAAACGATCATCCGGTGTAGGCACGACAAGGTGAACTATCTCTTGCATGACTTCCTGCTCATTGCTCAAATGCAGATGCATGAGCCAGGTGAACTTGTTTTCCCAGCCATTGTATTCAGCTAATTCCATGTCATTCCTCACCTTCACCTTCATCTGGAAGGGCTAATGGCTTGCCAGTGACCCGATCTAGTGCCACCATCCGCCCATCAAGCCAGACCAGACGCACCTCAATCGATACATGCCCTTCACGCAACAATTCCACATCCACATCACGCCAGTGCTCAATC
>JBPCJY010000055.1:0-18025 GCA_051004815.1 Ktedonobacteraceae bacterium | reverse complement strand
CGCGCTTACCATCCTGCTTCTCTCTTGGCTTTCACACTACTCTATTAGTAGCTCCAATTGGTGCCGCATTGGGCGCAATGTTTGGCGGGATGGTCGCTCTCGAAGGCGCGGCGGAAGGCTTCGTAACGTTCGCCTTGCCAGATGTCGGCGATAGATTCCTGAAAAACATTGCCCAATACGCGCTCTTGCTGGTATTCGCGTGCGCTTTTGTGGCCGAAAGGGGCGAAGCAGCAGGAGAGTACATTGCCGCTGGAGGTGATATAGGTCAGCGTGTAGGGGCGGCTACAGCCAGACCATGGTCGTTCGCCAAAGTCGCGCAGCAGGCTTTCAACGGGCGTCGCGGAACCGGCGGCATTGAAGGAAATGCCACGTTCTTTACAGGTCTGTTCGCAGCGGCGTACCAGCTCTAGCTCTTCACGGGTAGAGCGGCGAAACAGGGCCTGTTGAGATTGGGCCAGGCCTTCCTCAAAGTAGACGAGGCGTTGCAGGTAAATTTCGGGAACGTCGTTTGCGCTGGCTAAATCGACGAGTAGGGGCAGTTCGTGTAGATTCTCGCGCATGGCGGTAAACCAGAGCGAGAAGGCAGGTTTGCTGGCATTTTGCTCTTTTTGCATGGCGATAAAGGCTTTGACATTGCGCCAGATTTTGTCGAAGGCATCGACGCCGCGCACATGGGCATACGTTGCGCGGGTTGCGCCATCCATGGAGAGGCGGTACTCATCCAGCCCTGCGTCAATCAAGCTCTGGCCGCGCTTGGCGTTGAGCAGAATACCGTTGGAGTTAAAGAGAACGTAGGTGCCGCGTGCTTTTAGATACGTAATCATACGCGGCAAATCTTTATTGAGCAATGGTTCACCCAGCCCATGGAGTACCACGCGGTCGAGCACCGGAAATTGATCGACGATGCGGCGAAAGTTATCGTAGCTGAGGTCGCGATCGTCCTCACGCGAGAGCAGCGTCCGTGGACATTGCTGGCAGAGTTCGTTACAACGACTGGTCGGCTCGATGTAGATTGAGCGCGGCAACGTGGCTATGCTGGTTGGGGACGTAGTGGTCATGCAAACTCCTTAAGGTTACAAGGTGAGCGGCAGTAGCGGGAGCAAGGGAAGGGTCTGCTTCCAGCAACTGCGCTAAACGTAGCAAATCAGGTAATTCGTCAATATCAAAGAGCGGCTCGCCAAGATGCACCGTTAATCCCTGACTGTGTGCCATGGCAATGGTCATTTGCGTGACCACGCTGGTGCTCATGGGGATGCCGCTAAATACATCATGCGGTTTCCGCATGGCGATGAGATAATAGCCGCCATCATCGGCTGGTCCCAGGACGATATCAGTTGTGTCCAGTGCTACTCGTGCATTAGCAATGACTTCTAAACTGATGTGCGGTGAGTCTGAACCAATTAAGATAGTATAGTCATAGCTGTGCTGGTATGTCCACTGAAATGCATGGTGTAGGCGTTGGCCCAGGTCTATCCCTTGTTGGGGGAAGCAATGCATAGCATGCGCTGATGGGGGGACAAGTGTTGTGACAAAGGTGCTGTAGTCGGACTCCGGCGGCGTGTATGCCCAATACAGGTCGTAATCCTGGTCGATAAAGCGTCGCGCCAGGTCTGTAAGAAAGGCGCGATACAGCCCGGCTGTCGCGGCTGCTCCGATGCTAGCGGCTAAACGAGTTTTGGTTTTGCCCGGCTCTGGGTAACGGGCCACGATGATAAGAGCAGTATCAGGCATGTCTCCCTTTCGCCCCTGCATAGCGCAAGGTTGTGCGCAACATATAATACGCGGCTTTGGCACTGCCGACAATAGTGCCGGCCACTTTCGAGCGGCCATGGCTACGATGGCGGTAGTGGATAGGCAGTTCAACGATACGATAACCTGCTTTAGCCGACTTGACCACCATTTCGACAGGCCAGCCAAACGTCATTTCGCTCATATGAAGTTTTTCTAGCGCAGAGCAACGAATGACGCGAAATGAGCCTATATCAGAAAGACGCACACCATACAAGATGTGGATCATGCGACTGACCAACCAGTTGCCTAAACGCGCCTGGGGCGGGACCGCTCCACGCTCGGAACGCGTACTCACCCGTGAACCCATGACCAGATCGGCACGTCCTTCGAGCAGGGGAGCTAGCATCATGGGAAGATCGGTGGGGTCATCGCTGCCATCGCCATCCATAAAAATAACAATCTCCGCCCCCAAGCTGCACGCTTTTTTAAAGCCCGCAAGGCAATTACGCCCGTAGCCGCGTATCGGCTCACTGGCAACGATTGCCCCGGCATGCTGGGCAACGGCGATGGTGGCATCGGTACTGCCATTATCAGCGACAATAATCCACTGGGCGGTGTGGGGTATTTCTGGCAGTAGATGGCGGAGCGCGGATTCCTCGTTCAGGGCAGGGATGACAATCGCAACCTTGTCGGTTGACATAAAATACAACTCCTCAGCTTCACTACGGGAACAATGGGAAAAATAGAGCTATGTATTACACGTACTTACCAGGAAATAATTTACATGCAAGCAGTTCTTGGTAAATTGGGTCAAACTCTGACCGCTTTTTGTGGTAGTCTGTGGGGAAAGAAGTAGAAAGGCCCAGATGAAAGGAAAGAAGAATGGGAACCACTATCAGCAAAACCCAACTACTTGCTGAATTGAACAATGAAAATGCTTACTGGCAAGCATTATTAGACGATATTGGCGAAGCCAATATGACGCAGCCAGAAGTCGCTGGTGGCTGGTCTATCAAGGATATAGTTGCACACTTAACTGGCTGGCGACGCCGGTCGGTAAGACGATTCCAAGCAACTCTCAATCGCGAACCTGCCTTTACACCGCCCTGGCCGCCAGAGTTGCAGGAAGATGATGAAATCAATGCCTGGATTTACGAATCCAATCGAGATCGTCCATTAGCGGATGTACTCAGCGATTCGCGTGAAGTCTTTCAACAATTGGTGGATGCTATTGATGCATTTTCTGATGATGAGTTCCGAGATCCTCAACGCATTGAATGGTTGGAAGGAGAGCCGTTAAGCGGCAAATCCTTCTTCTCTCACTTTCACGAGGAGCATGAGCCAGATATGCGTGCCTGGCTAGTCAGAGTTCAGAGCAAGGCATGACAAGGTGGGGGTCGATACGCGTCTCTTTCTTGGTCTGCGCGAAAGGATGACGTCACATGCCCAGCAAATCACTCACGACTGAGCATGTTCTGACTCTGCTTGCAGAAACGCCGCCGCGCATCGCCGCGCTTACCGCCGGTCTGGCACCAGCTCAATTGCAGACCACCCCCAATCACGATGGGTGGTCTGCAAACGATGTGCTTGCCCATCTCCGTGCGTGTGCTGATGTCTGGGGCAACTGCATCGTGGCAATGATCGCCGAGGACACGCTGACGCTGCGGGCTGTTAATCCCCGCACCTGGATCAAGAAGACGTACTATCTTGTCATGGAGCTTTCCCTACCCAGCTGTCTATCATTCCCTTACCTGCCTTGTCGAGTCTTTAACAGGCTCTAGCCGGGGAAATCCGCCGGGAGCTTGTGCATGCCGAGGGTAAGCGAGAGTTCGCCGCCGTGGTGCAGGTCATGCTCCATCACATGCCAGACGACCCAGGCACGCGACAAATCGACTGATTTGCCATCCCAGTCGTCGGGAAAGGTCTGGTGCATGTCGGCGGGACTCCAGCGTGCTAGACAATCCGCCATGAATTGCCAGGTGCGGTCGAGGGCCTGGGCCAGCTCGGCGGCGGTTGGGACAGACGCCCCCAGCGACAGCGCAACCTCGTTCCAACCGGCATACACCTTCATCTCCTCGCCGCCGTCTTCGCCCAAGAAATTGGTGAACCAGTAGACACGGCAGCCGATGATGTGCAGGGCATTCTCGCCGATGGAGCGCAGGTGAGGTACGGCGCGCAGCTCAAGCTGCGAGGCTTTGAGCGGCGCGAGTGCTCCTTTGATGTGATCCTGGTACTCTTTCCAGGAGGTGTAGAACGTCGTGAGCGTGAAGTTGTCTTCAGCCATAGAGTGTACTCCTTTCTGCTTCTTTTCTCACAGACTACCACAAAAAGCGGTGAGAAGCTGTCCTAATAGCGAACGAAGAGCGAGAAATTAAGTACATTTTGGATTGACGCTCCAGCTGATTCACGCGCTCCGCTCCGGCACAGCGAGAGTGCTTAAGCAAGCTGTTGATGCAAGAACTCAATGGTACGCTCCCAGGCAACGCGGGCAGCCTCAGCGTTATACTCAGGGCGATTCTCCTCGAAGAACCAATGTTTGGTACCTGGATACGTATAGAAAGTGACCGGCCTCTCCGCAGCCTGAAGCTCCTGCTCCATCTGCGCGACCGACTCTGCCGACTCGAAGGGGTCATCTTCCGCGAAGTGGCAGAGGTATGCGGCCTTCGCGCTGCGATAGTCCAGGCCGGGGTAGGTGGCATAAAAGGTCACGACGGCGGCGATCTCTTCGGCCAGGGTGACGGACGTGTCGAGCGCGTAGGCACCTCCCAGCGAGAAGCCGACGAGGGCGAGCTTTCCGCGACCGTTCGCCAGATGGGTCGCAGTGTGTTGGCGCAGGACCTGCACCGCTCTCGCGATGTCGGCATGCACCCGCTCCTCATCCTGGTTCAGTGCCTTGACCAACGCTTGCGCTTCCTCGACCGCAGTGGTCGTCTTGCCGTGGTAGAGGTCGGGGGCGAGTGCCACGAAGCCCGCCTCCGCGAGCCGGTCGCAGACCTGCCGAAACGGCTGTGTCAGTCCCCACCAGGCATGCAGGACCAGCACACCTGGTCCACTGCCATGCGAAGGCTCGGCCAGATAGGTGCTGATCGTTCTTCCATCAACCTGAAATTCTTTCATAGTACCCTCCTTAAATGCTCAAGAAACGCTGTACTTCTTGAAATATAGCACAGATGTTCTGTTTTGTACACTCGTGATCAGCACTTACTCACCATTCTCATCGGCTTTGGCCTGCCCGACCCAATCAGAGCCTCCATCACTGGCGTTCTGTCCAAGAAACATGTTCAACTGGGCCGCATGCTCCTGCACATGGCGCATGTTGTACAAGAGCAGCTCGAAAAAGCTCATCGGCTTTTCTCTGATCCAGGGGAAAACGACCTGGTGGTGCGCTTGCTCGTCTGACAACCCGGCAATCGTGGTCTGGCACTTCTTGCGCAGATGCACCAGATAGGCGTGGAGTTCATCCCTGGTATAGGGCCGTTCGGGAAGGACACCTGCTGGGTCAAGCTCATCCAGGGTGAAGGGAGCAGGGGGAGCGAATCCTTCAAATGAGCCGGTGAGATACAAGTCGAGCCAGAAGAGGGTGTGATAGGTGATGTACCAGAATGCTGCGGATTCCGGTGGTAGAGGGTGGTCTGATTGGTCGCTCCAGAGGCGTTCATGCCAATGCGTGCTGGGACAGGCGAGCAGGGCGTTTTCGAGCATGTCGATAGTCGCGCCGAACTGCTGCCAGAGGGCGGTTCTCCACAAGGGATCGCTCATATGTCAGACTCCTTTTCACGTTTCAAGAATTTGTCGTACAGCAACCCATTCTCTCGGACAAAGGCGAAAACGGTAATAGGACTTCATCCTGTTTGTGGGGGTACGGTCTCATATTAATGCTGTGGTACCAATGCCTGCAAGATGAGCAGACAGGCCATGCCGATGACGATGGTCAGCAGGACATTTTTTGTGCGCCAGGCTACGAATATCGCGACTATGCCAGCGATGAGCCGGATGTTTCCAAGTGATAGATTCAGTACACCGCCGGATAAGAAGAGCGCGGGTGCGATGAGTGCCGAGAGTACCGCGACCGGGACGAAGCGCAGGGCTTGTTGCACCATGGGAACGATCCGCGTCTTGCCCATGAACAGCATAAAAGATAGGCGAATCCCAAGTGTTAGCAACCCAATGATGATAATGGAAAACCAGAGTAATCCCTGTGACATACGCGCTCCTTGCTACATGAACTTTGCTTTTTTCATTTCCAACATGAGGCCGACGGCGATGCCAACCAGTGCCGCGACGGCGATGCCAAGCTTCAGTGGCAGCGCAATGACCAGCAGCACGGTGATTGCTGCTGTCAGCGCGACAGCGGTACTGGCGCGATCTTTGAGGGCGGGTACGACGAGCGCGATAAATGTGAGTGTCGAGGTGAAGTCCAGTGACCAACTCGTGGGTATGTGTCCGCCCAGGAAAATACCCGCGGCAGTACTCAGTTGCCAGGTTATCCACAACGCCAGTCCTGCTCCCAGGAAATACCAGTGCTTCTGTGTCTCGTCTCCCGTCTGCTGATAGTGTGAGATGGTCACAGCGTACGCTTCGTCGGTCAAGAGATACGCCAGCAGCCACTTCCACTGAGGCGGGAGCCGACGGGTGTAGGAAGCCAGCGAGGCACTGTAGAGCAGATGACGGATATTCACAATAAAAGCTGTCAGGATAACGACAAGCGAAGGCGCACCAGCCGCGATGAGCTGCGCGATCACGAACTGTGCCGAGCCTGCGAAGACAATGCAAGACATCGCCTGCGCGATACTCACTGGAATACCCGCACTGAGGGCTGAGACGCCATAGATCATGCCGAACGGTACCACACCTATTAAGATTGGGAGTTCATCCCTCATACCTTGCAATAATTCAGAACGTGCTGTTGTCATAGCACCATTATAGAAAGCTATGTGGAGGTTGTCTTGTCTGATATTGCTCTTTTTTGCCAACTCCGCCGTATAGTCCAGGTGGCACGCCGACTATACGCTTAAAGTGTTTGGTGAAGTGGCTTTGATCCGCGAAGCCCACGGCGAAGGCGGTATCGATGCATGGCATACCCATGCGCAACATCTGTTTGGCACGCGTGATCCGTACCTGTATCTGATAGGCATGTGGAGGCAGGTTCACCTGATCTCTAAATGAACGGAGCAGGTGAAAGGGGCTGATATGAGCAAGTGTGGCCAACTGTTCGAGTGAGATGTTCTCGGCGTAGTGTTCATCGAGAAAGGAGCGGACGCGTTGAATACCCAGATGATCTTTCATGAGTCGTTGCGGACGCGGATGATCGTCGGCATAGCGCAAAATTAAGCTGCCCAGTGTCCATAGTAGCCGCGATTCACTTTCGAGAGCAGAGCTTTGGTCTTCTATGGCGCGATGTACGAGGGAGATTTCTGCCATCATTTCAGGGTCGCGTACCACAGGTTCAGCAAAGAAGGGCATATCGCGCTGGCGACCGACGAGGTCGGATACTGCCCGCTGTAACATCTCGACCGATGGGTAGAGCGTCCTATACGTCCAACCATGTTCAGTGGCGGACGAACCGGTATGCATTTCGCCAGGATTAATAAACACGATGCTGCCGGCTGGTGCTACATGCCTGCTTCTACGATATGCAAACTGCTCCGCGCCCTGTTCAATAACGCCGATGACATAGCCCTCGTGGGTATGGGGCGCAAACGTGTGCGTGACATAGGTCGCATGCAGAAGCTCAAGATTGCTCAGGGTAGTGTCATGCCAGAATTTGACATGCTCATAGACACTCATGGTTCACCGGTTCTTTTTAAACTATGCAGCAAGGGATAGATAGATACTACTCAATCATAGCATATTTAGGCTCTTCGCTTCCGTTTTCTATGGTAGCGTACCATACTGAAAGAAATGGAGAACAAGACATTTGGAGAGAAGAGGTCCCGTGAGCGGACGTGTGAGATGTCCTGGCTGTCATTCTGAGCGGAGCGAAGAATCTCTGGTCAGCCCGCAGACAGATTCTTCGCTCCGCTCAGAATGACAGCCTTTATCTCCAAATATCTGCTGGAGAACGCGAATGCTTGACAGGCATTTCATTGATGACTATACTTTAAAGCAACATACAGCACTGCAGCTTTAAAATGATCCTACCTGCCAAATTTCTGACTGCGGTAAGTAAAGGAGCATCTCATGGACTCCGAAGAGACTTTTAATAGTCGTGCTATTTCCGCCCCTGATTCCGGCAATCTAGCCCAGATGAATAATGCTGTTGAGGACGAGATCATTATTCAGACAAGCAAGCTGAACAAGTATTTTGGTGACAAGCACGTCCTCAAGGATATTGATTTTGAGGTACACAAAAAAGAGGTAGTGGCCTTGATTGGACCCAGTGGTTCCGGTAAAAGTACCCTCATTCGCTGTCTCAATGGCCTGGAAAAGGCGACGAGCGGCGAAATTATTATTCATGGCCATAAACTTGATCCACGGTTCTCGACCAAGCAACTCAGCCCTATCCGTCGTGAATTGGGCATGGTATTTCAAAATTTCAACTTGTTCCCGCATATGACTGTATTACAGAATGTGATCGAGGCCCCGTTATTGGTACGCAAACTGCCCAAGGAGCACGCGGCGGCACTGGGAGAGAAATTGCTGGCGAAGGTAGGTTTGTCGGAGAAGCGGGATGTCTATCCCAATCGCCTCTCAGGTGGGCAGAAGCAGCGTGTGGCGATAGCGCGTGCGCTCGCCATGCAACCACGGGCACTCCTCTTTGATGAACCAACCTCGGCACTTGACCCTGAGTTGGTGGGAGAAGTGCTAAAAGTAATGAAGGACCTGGCTTACGAAGGAAGCACGATGGTGGTTGTGACGCATGAAATGCAGTTTGCACGTGATGTCTCAGATCGGGTGGTTTTCATGTCGGATGGCTGTATTATTGAGCAGGGTGATCCCGAAGAAATATTCAAACATCCCAAAGAGAAGCGCACTCAGCTATTCCTGGAGCGTGTGCTCTCTGTTTTACCATAAATCCGAAAACGCCAGGAGGATCATCAGAAAGGCAAGTACACATGAATCCCGAATTGGATCGGCGGACTTTTCTGAAACGTGCGGGCCAGGCAGGTGGGCTCGTGTTTGCCGGTGGCATGCTCGAAACGCTGTTAGCCGCTTGTGGTGGCAATGTTTCTACTACCACGGGCGGCGGAGGGACCGTTACGCCTGGTGCGACAGTTGTGCCGAGTGCTGGTCTCAAAACCCCTGGTACCTTGCAGTGGGGAGCAGACTACGTCAGTGGCGCACCGTATGTATTTAAAGACCCGACCAACCCGACTAATCTGATTGGCTTTGAAGTAGAGATCGCCGTTGCCATGGCACAACTGATGGGGGGCATTCAGCAGAAGCAGGTGGAAGTCTGTTACTCTAACCTGGAGCAGGCTTTGATGGCGAACCAGATTGACATGGTGATGAATGGTTGGGAGAAGACGACTGACCGCGAAAAGACGGAGTTGTTCTCAGACGCTTATTATCGCTATGGTCAACAGGTGATTGTGCGTAAAGATGATACGCGCTTTGCGAATGTGGTGCCTAAGACGGTAGCTGATCTGGAAGGGTACACGGTGGGTACTGGCTCTGGCTACAAAGCGGAAACGTTGATGCTGGCAGATCCCAAAATCCACGTCAAGTCCTACACGGGTAATATCGCCTACAGCGATCTCGTGCAGAAGAAACTGGATGCTTTCTTCCTGGACTATCCCATTGCTGCCTACTATGTCCTGGGTACAGGCCCAGGGGCTTCGCCTATTCCAGAGTTGAAGTTGCTTGGAGACCCCATCTATTTCGATGATTACTTTGTTGGGTTTAACAAGAGTAACCCAAATTCCACGATTCTGCTGCCTGAGATCAATCAAACGTTCGCTATTCTCAAGAAGAATGGGACGCTCAAGAGGATCTATACGAAGTGGCAGCTTATGAACGCGGCTCAGACCCAGATCGGCGTCATGTAGGTTTGGTTGAGTTTGCTGCGTGGCGGCTGCCACGCAGCAAACTCAGAGGAGATAGTGTAGGGCGACCTTACGGTCGCCCAGGTACCTAAAAAGGATAGATAATCTATGAATCTTATCCTCCAGGCCCTACCAGATTTTTTGGATGGCGCAAAAAATACTATTATTTATTGTGTCGTTTCTTTCCCGCTGGCTCTGCTCTTTGGGCTGCTGCTTTCAGCGATGGGTAGCTCACGCTTTATCTGGCTACGGGGACCCGCACGTATTTTTATCGAAGTGATTCGTAGTACGCCTATGATTGCGCAGATCTTTCTGATCTATTATGGCTTGAGTGCGGTCCTATTTGACATAGACAATGCCTTTCCAAGCCTGAGTTTGGCTCAGTACGACAACGCCTGGGTAGCGGGTATTGCTTCATTAGCGATAAACTATGCGGCTTATGAAGCAGAAGTTTTCCGTGCTGGTTTCCTTTCCGTGGAACGTGGGCAGACGGAAGCGGCCCTATCGCTGGGCATGGACTCTCGGCAAAACTTTTTTCGCATCGTACTGCCCCAGGCTATTCCCTTAATGATTCCTCCCTTTGTCAATGACTTCATCTATATGCTGAAAGATTCAGCGGTGGTGAGTGTTATAGCGGGTTCCGAAATTACTTCCAAGCTGGACTTCTGGCGTATACGCAATGGCAGTAATGTACTGCCCTACTTCGTCCTTGCTATTGTGCTATACCTCATACTCAGCCTCCCTACCTCGTACTTTGCTCGCTGGTACGAACGGAAATTGCGTGCTGCCCTGTAGCCAGGGAAGAAGGAGTGGTTAATGGAGCAGTCTATAACGCGTATGGAGGCGGAACCTCGGTCGAGGAGCTGGCTAGTTCTCTTAGACTACCTGTTTTTCATGTTGCTTGCCGTGTTTCTCCTGGGCCTTATCTACTATTTTTATTCGTACCGAGCGTTGCTACTGATTGATTTCCCTGTCTTACTACAAGGTGCTGGTACAACGATTTTTCTCTCGATAATGAGCATGGTGCTGGCGACGATTTTTGGCTTTCTTGGTGCGATGGGGCGTCTCTCGCACTTCGCGCTATTTCGTTGGATTGCCTTTGTATATGTGGAAATTGTGCGTGGAACGCCGATTCTCGTCCAATTGTATCTGTGGGGCTTTGGCCTCAGCGGTGCTCTTAGCACTATTGGCTTTAATCCCCATACGATTGCTTACCAATTTATGACACTCTTGCAAAGCAATAGCCTGGTACCGGATGAAAACACGTTTAACGCTGTCTTCTATGGCATACTGGGCTTGAGCTTTAACTATGGTGCCTATCTAACGGAGGTTTTCCGCACTGGCATTGAGTCGGTGCAGGTAGGGCAGACAGAGGCTGCTCTGAGCCTTGGCCTCAATTCAGGTCAGACGCTATGGCGTGTTGTGCTACCGCAAGCGTTTCGTATCACCATACCACCGTTCACCAATTACTTCATTACCCTGGTGCAGGATAGCGCGTTGCTTTCGACTCTTGGCAGTGTAATTGAACTGCAACAGTTGACGACGGCACTGGCCAGCCCGCTCTCTTCCGATTTAAACGCACAACTCTTCGTGTATGTGTTCGGAGCGGTGCTCTTCCTGGCTATTTGTTATCCACTCGCGCTATTGGCACGCTACCTGGAAGCACGCATGGCCGTAGCATATTAAATGCTGACACAAAAGAGAGGATTCGACATATGAGTCCTCTCTTTTGTGTCAGCATTTGTCGAGCTTACGCCTTCACGACCTCGGTCCCTTTGGGGGTATCGCGCACCTCGAAGCCCATGGCTTTGAGGGTATCGCGGAGCTGATCGGAGCGTTTCCAGTCGCGGTCGGCGCGCGCCTGGTCACGTTGCTGCACTAAAGCTTGTATCTCGTCGCTGAGTTGGACAGGCTTTCTGGCTTCAACGGTGTTGAGACGCAGGCCCAATACACGGTCGAAATCGAGGAGGAGACGATAGCGTTCCGCGGGTGCGATCTTGTGGTTCCGCGCCACCTCACGCGTGATACTGAGTGCCGTGGGCAAATCCAGATCGTCGTTGATCGCCGTGTGGAAGGCATCATGTGTGTGCTGCGCCTCCTCTGACCACGGCGTTTGAGCTTGCCGCTCAGCCTCTGTGCTGGCGTCAAGGAGTGCGGCAATATCGTCACGCAGGTTGTTGAGGCCGTTCTGTGCCGCGGTCATTGACTCATCGGTAAAGTTGACCTTGGAGCGATAATGGGCCGTTAGCAACAGGTAGCGATAGGCCATCGGGTCAAATCCTTGCTCTTGTAGGGTACTGACCAGGATGACATTGCCTATTGAACGCGACATCTTGCTATTGCCAAAGTCCAGGAACTCGCCATGCACCCAGTAGCGCACTGGTTGCTTGCCACTGGCACCCTCACTTTGGGCAATCTCGTCCTCGTGATGTGGGAAGCGGAGGTCGATAGCACCGGTATGGATATCGAATTGCTCGCCCAGGTACTTCGTCGCCATGGCGGAGCATTCGATGTGCCAGCCGGGGAAGCCAGTACCCCAGGGACTCTCCCAGTTCATCTGACGGCTCTCATCACCTTGTTTCCAGAGGGCGAAGTCTTCTGGCGCATCTTTGTCCTCGGCAATCTCCATCTGTAAGCGACCATGCCCACCAGCCCGCAAATTCTCTACCGTATTGCCGGAGAGCATACCGTAGCCGGGGAAACGACTGACATCAAAGTAGACGTTGCCGTTGGCGACATAGGCCAGACCGTGCTCAATGAGCTGCGCCGTCATGGTCTGCATCTCCGGAATGTGGTCGGTCGCTTTAGGATTGAGATGTGGCGGCAAGATGTTCATTATTGCTGAGTCGTGCATGTATTGCTCGGTATAGTGCGCGGCGATGTCATGGGCTGAACGTCCGGTAGAACGGGCTGCCTGCTCAAGTTTATCCTCGCCGCTCTCTTCGGCATCGTTTTGCAGATGTCCCACATCGGTGATGTTGCGCACGAGGTAGACATCGTAGCCGTTATACTCCAGCATACGACGTATCCAGTCCGTCATGATAAAGGTGCGAAAGTTGCCAATGTGAGAATCTTTGTAGACGGTTGGGCCGCAGGAGTAGATGCCCACATGCGGCGGGTTGAGTGGTACAAACAGGTCTTTATTGCGAGTCAAAGTGTTATACAGGTAGACAGGTTTCGTCGAAATTGCAGTCATGAGCATAGCTCCTCTAGCTGTTGGTCTAGTTTTGCGTAAACGCGTTCTTTAGAGAGGTGGTAGCCCAGACAGGGGACGTGCGGAAAGTGCAACGGGACAAAATTTATGTTCTGGGAGAGGGCACGTTTTAACGTTCGTAGAGTGCTGAGCTACCCTATGGTACCTCTACGAACGCGGGGACAGGTGCAATAGTACATTCGCTGTATCAGGTTCACGATCAATCTTCTCCAACCATGCTCAGTCTTTGCTGGCAACATTTCTTTCTTATAGTATACCACACCTTGTGCTTTGCGTATAGCCCTTGATTTTGCCCTTGTGCTTTTCGCAGAGTAAGTATAAATACGTAATCAAGGAAAAATTGTCGGAATTAAATATACTTTTAATTGAAATGGCTTATATTAATATGATAAAATTATTTAGATATATATCATGTCAATCTGTGTGTACACGCATTGTTTTCCGTGTTCTGAGGAGAAGATGCTGCAATGTTAAGACTAGAAAGCGAGAATGAAAAACCGCGGAGGAATGCCAGGGTAGAAGAGCGTCCCTGTAAAGTGATAATTGGGCCTGATGATGATGATGGCGATCCACCACCAAAACCGGAACCACCACCAAAACCAAAGTTGAAAGGACTGTTTGAGTGGATAGCGGACTTGTTCCGCCGCGAACGACGTAAGCCCCAATCCACTCAAAGAAAAAACTTACGCGCCAATCGCGGCTTTTTCGCGTACCGCGAAGTAGGTTGCCTGTTGATGATGTACCACGATGGCAACCGTAGACTGTTCGGGTACTAACTGGAAAGCCTCGGTCAATGCTACACCAATCGCGTTTTGAGCGGGCAGCAATTGGAAGACTTTTTCATGATCTGCCAGGTCGGGGATGGCGGGATAGCCCCAGCTATAACGTCGTCCACGGTGGTCATCCAAAGCAAGTTCCTGGCGGATCAAGCGGTTGGTATACTCGGCCAGCCCCTCGGCCATTTCGACGGCCAGACCGTGCATGAAGTATGCCTCGGCATAGTCGCCTGCTTGTTGTAGGCGTTGCACCGCCTCGCTGGCCGCGTTGCCCATAGTGACGACCTGCAAGGCGACGACATCCACTTTGCCGCTTTGGACGGAGGCAAAATAGTCGGCGAGGCAAAGGCGTTCGCGTTCAGATTGGCGTGGGAAGCGGAAACGCGTCATTTCACGCAGAGTACCGTTCTGCTCTTGCATACTTTGAGGATCATAGACGATCAGTTCGTTGCCGCTGGATTGACAGGGGAAGTAGCCATAGACGACTTTGGGCTGTAAATACCGTTGCTGCCGCGCTTCGAGCATCATTTGTTTCAGGCGTGGGCGGAACTCCAGCTCTACCAGACGGGTGAATTCGGCACCGTGCGCTTTGCCGCCCCAGTGCAGGCGGAAGAGCGTGTTTAAGTCCATGCATGGTGCCACATCCTCAATACCAATGCGCTCCAGGACGCGTGGCCCCCAGAAAGGCGGTTGTGGGATGGAATGTGCTGGCTGCACGCTGGCAGAAGGAGTCGTATCTTCTCCTTGTCCGGCTGCTTCAACGGAGGTAGGCTTCTTCTTTCGCAACCGTTCTGTAAGAGCCTCCTCTTTGACGCGCTGAATAAAAGTGGCGCGTTGTTCAGCTGTACTAGTGAGTCGATCAATGATTTCCAGCCCTTCAAAGGCGTCGCGTGCATAGAATACGCCGTGCTCATAGGGAACGGGGGTGGCATCGGGAGTCTGTTCATCGACAAAAAGGATGCGTCGCCCATAGGAGCGATTGATGGCTGCCCCACCGACAATGACGGGGAAGTTGAGGCCGCGTTTGTATAGTTCTTTGACGCATAAAGGCATCTGTTTAGAGGTGCTGACGAGTAGCGCGGAGAGGCCAATAGCGTCAGCATTCACCTCAATGGCTTTGTCCAGGATGGTATTGAGCGGCACTTGCTTGCCGAGGTCATAGACGGTATAGCCGTTGTTGCTGAGAATGGTATTGACCAGGTTTTTACCGATATCATGCACATCGCCGAAGACGGTGGCCAGGACAACCTTGCCTTTCGTATAGCCTTCCTTTTTCTCCAGGTAGCCTTCCAGGTGCGCGACTGCGCGTTTCATCACCTCGGCTGATTGCAGCACGAAAGGCAGGATAAGTTCGCCCGCGCCGAAACGGTCGCCAACATCTTTCATCGCGGGCAACAGCACGGTGTTGAGTACGTTGACAGCGGCCTCGCTGGTGGGAATGCCTTGCGACTGCGCACGTTCCTCAATTATTTGGGTAATGAGTGGTTCGATGCCTTCTTTGCGGCGGTGTAGAACTTGCCAATGGATGTGTTCCGCTATGTTCATGCCCTCGGTTGGGTCAACTTTGTTGGCGGCATTGTCCTGTTGGGACGTATGTACCTCGAAGTAGGCGATGTAGTGTGGCAGGGCATCGGGTCGATTGTAGATCAGGTTCTCGGCAAGGCGGCGTTGCTCCGCGTCAATCTCGGCATAAGGCGTGATGTGCAGGGGGTTGACGATAGCCATATCCAGGCCAGCTTTGACAGCATGGTAGAGGAAGACGCTATTGAGAACGGCGCGTGCGTGCGGTTGCAGACCAAAAGAGACATTGCTGACGCCCAGAATAGTCAGCACGCCGGGCAATTCGGCTTTGGTACGCGTGATGGCATCCAGCGTTTCGATTGCGGCTGTTTGTAGCTCTTCCTGGCCAGTAGTGACCGGGAAAGTGAGCAGGTCAAAGATGAGCGAGTTGGGCGCGAGTCCATACTCGTGGACGCAGATATCGTAGATTTTATGGGCGAT
Source organism: Ktedonobacteraceae bacterium (assembly GCA_051004815.1). Taxonomy (GTDB): domain Bacteria; phylum Chloroflexota; class Ktedonobacteria; order Ktedonobacterales; family Ktedonobacteraceae; genus JBBQXY01. The sequence continues at coordinate 2,318 of JBPCJY010000055.1, read as the reverse complement.
CTCGACTTTGCGCTCCGTGGTTTTGCCCATGCTTACCTCATCAATGGTGAGGGCTACAACAGCGGAGCCGTGTTCCATTGCCATAGGTAAGACAGACTCAATGCGCTGCCGACCTGTCTCCATGTTGATTGAGTTGATGATGGCGCGGCCAGGATAGGTTTCCAGGGCCGCTTTGATCACATCAGGTTCCGTGGAGTCTATCACTAAAGGTGCTTCGACGCCCATGGAGAGCTTCTTCACCGTTTTCGCCATCTGCTCGGCTTCGTCGGTGCGTTCGGTAAGGGCGACACACATATCTAAGATGTGAGCACCACCTTCAACTTGCTCGCGTCCAATCGTGAGGAGCGTGTCGTAGTCATCGGTAAGCAGAGCCTGTTTGGCTTTGCGACTACCCTGGCTATTGACGCGTTCGCCAACCAGGAGAGGAGGCGGGTCTTGCTGTAAGGCGGTGGCGCGGATACCACTGGAGACAAAGGGAGGCATGATAAGCGTAAAATCTTTGTCGTTCAGGTTGTTGTCAGCGATGGGACGCGGACGGCGCGGTGCATTGCGACAGGCTCGCACAATCGCTTGCAGGTGTTCATGGCTGCTGCCGCAGCAACCACCGACGATATTGACGCCAAACTCGATAATGAAATCACGTAACGCGGCGGCCATCGGTTCCGGCTCCATAGGATAGACGGCGAGGCCGTTGACGTTGAGTGGGATGCCAGCATTAGGAATGGTGGAGATTGGCAGTGGACAGTTTTCCCCCAGGAAGCGTACGGGTTCACGCATGTGCTCTGGTCCGGTCGAGCAGTTGAGGCCAATGATATCGACACGCAAAGCGATGAGCGTGGTCATGACGGCGGCGATATCGGTACCCAGCAACATGCGGCCACTGGTATCGAGTGAGACTTGCGCTTGAATGGGGACGCTGCGTCCCACTTGCTGCATAGCGCGGCGCATACCGGTGATAGTTGCGCGAACCTCTAATATATCCTGACTGGTTTCGATGAGCAAGACATCGACGCCGCCTTCTAAAAGGGCAGCCGCCTGCTCACGAAAAATCTCAGCCAATTGCTGATAGGTGATATTGCTCAGCATGGGATCATCAGAAGAGGGCAGCATGCCAGTGGGGCCGATAGAGCCAGCGACGAAACGCGGCTGTGCAGGGGTGCTATAGCGGTCGGCTAGCTGACGGGCGAGTCGTGCCGAGGTGAAGTTTACCTCGTGCGTAAGTTTTCCTAGCCCGTACTCATCAAGCTTCAAGCGACTGGCAGTAAAAGAGTCAGATTCGATGACATCGCAACCCGCTTCGAGAAAGCCCGTGTGAATTTCTTCAATGGCGGAAGGCTTGGTGAGGACAAGATATTCATTGCAGCCCTCGGTTGTTGGGCCACCAAAATCTTCCGCACTCAACTGATAGTTTTGTATATTCGTACCCATGGCTCCGTCGTAAATGAGGACACGCTGTGCCAGGGCATCAAGAAATTTGCTCATAAAATAAAATCCCCTTCTAAAACCCTACAACTTAGGATATGACATCATGCAACCATTATAGCATGCAAAAGACGGGAAGCCGCCTCTCCTCTTAACTAAAGAGAGTTCGGCAACTTCCCGTCTAGCGTTATGGCAAGTTTAATGTTGTTGCATGGGTGGCATTTCTTGCGGGTATTCGGCCTGTGGCTGTTCCTCGTATATTTGCTGAGGAGGCTGGTATTGCTGCTCCGGTGCCTGATAAACAGGCGGTGGGGGAGCAGGCTGATATCCCTGCTGATAGGGTTCATACTCTTGCTGATACGGCTGTTCAGTTGGTTGGTACGGTTGATAGGGCTGTTGGTATGGTGGCTGTGGCGGCTGGTAAGGCGGCATGGGATTTCTCATGTTACCGGCACCAAATATGCTTGGAAGCACGGTCCTAAAGATGATGGCCAGCACGATCAGCACAACTATGCCTACCATAAACCCTGAAAAGGAGTGGCTAACGATAAAAATGAGCAAGAACAGCATGAAGGGGAAGCCCCAAATGCCTCGTCGGCCCCAACGTGGCCCTCGATTGCGGTATCGCATCTATATGTTCCTCTCTAAAGAGCGGTAAAAAACGCTTACATGTTTTCAATACGCACTAGTCATTATATCACATTAACTTTATAACTATTTGCTATAACAAGTATAGCAGGTAGGGCATGAATTGTCAAGTTCAGTGGCGGTTCAACAGACGTTTGGAGATAAGGCTACCTGTGAGCGGGCTTGCCAGAGGTCCTGCCTGTCATCCTGAGTGAAGCGAAGGATCTCTCCGCCCACCGAGCCAGATCCTTCGCTTCACTCAGGATGAC
>JBPCJY010000054.1:0-26078 GCA_051004815.1 Ktedonobacteraceae bacterium | reverse complement strand
GCCTATTTCTTTCCCTATAAGTTGTTGGCCCCTGGTCATTGACATGCAAGATCAGCCTTTCCAACTTCCCCATGGAGGGAGGGATACCCACTGTTATTATATACGTTCGGCGACCCGTTTTGGTTATGTTTTGGTTAGGCAAGGTTCAAATGGACTTGACAGTTCCTCAGCAACAGAAAGGTCCGGTGCTGTCATGCTGAGCGCAGCGAAGCATCTGTCTCGCTGGGCACACAGATGCTTCGCTGCGCTCAGCATGACAATGGGTGACGGTTCAAACTATCAAGGACGCTTCTTCACCATTGAACCTTGCCTAAAAAAAAGAATCTCGTTACGAGAAGGGATTTTTGTGGGTGGGCGTCCCCAAGTTACCAGATAGCGAAGCAGAACGTGTCCGTATTACGCGGGATAAAGCAAATATATAGTTAACGTGTTGAGAAGGTTTTTTTATGGAGAAAGAATTTAGCAACTCAGATTCGGTGCAAGAAGAAATGCCTGGGGAAAATATCCCGGCCACTGTTCCAGGCGATCAGGATGAGGGGCAGGTTCACGAGGAGGAAGGGGAGGGGACGCAAGAAACGCCTGTGGAGCAGGATCAGGAAGATGATAGTGACAATGATGACAATGATGACAATGATGATAATCTGGAAGGCTTCGCGATTGGACGACGCAGGAAGCAGAGTGATGAACATTTAAGTATTCCCGATGTGCTTCCGGTGCTTCCGCTCAAGGAAACCGTCATTTATCCGTTCGCGATGCAGCCACTGGGCGTAGGGCAGGAACGCTCGATTCGCCTGATCGATGATGTTATGCACGGCAACCGCCTGGTCGTGTTGGTGGCACAAAAATCAGCCGACATGGATCAGGCTGGTCCAGACGATATCTTCAAAGTTGGCACGGTCTCGCGTGTAGCCCGTATGATTCGTATGCCCGAAGGGACGATTCAGATTATCGTCCAGGGTCTGGAACGCGTGGAAATCGGCGAATTTACGCAAGAGAAGCCTTACCTGCTGGCTCATGTGACGCTCAAGCCGGATACGCAAGAAGATGATAACGAGACGGAGGCGATCAAGCGCAATGTGGTCGGCTATTTCCAACGTTTGGTTGCGCTGGTACAAAATGTGCCTGAAGGTGTTGCCGCCGCTACGCTGAACCTGGAGGAGCCACGCCAGGTTGTCTATGTGATTGCCACCTTTATGCAAATGGAGCTGGACCTGCGCCAGAAGCTGCTTGAACTCGATTCGGTGCGTGCCAAGCTGGAAAACCTGAGCAATTACCTGGCCCATGAACTGGAGATTTTTGAGCTGGGCAAGAAGATTCAGAACAGTGCGCAAGAAGAGATGGGCAAAGTGCAGCGTGAATACTTGCTGCGCGAACAACTCAAAGCTATCCAACGTGAGCTTGGTGAAGAGAGTGAAGAGCAAGCCACCGCCAACGAGCTGCGCCGCAAGATCGATGAAGCGAAAATGCCCGAGGAGGCGTTGAAGGAGGCGAATCGCGAACTCTCACGCCTGGAGAAATTGCCGACGATTTCTCCAGAATATAGCATTATTCGCACATACATTGAACTGCTGGCGAGCTTGCCATGGAGCAAGGGTACGGGCGAGAAGATTGACGTGCCGCATGCACGCGAAGTGCTCGACCACGATCACTATGACCTGGAAAAGATCAAGGAGCGCATTCTCGAATACCTGGCTGTACGTCGTTTGAAGGAGGAGCGCGTTGTAGAACGTTTGCAACGTGAAGCCGATGCCGCGACCGATGACGCCGACGCGGAAGGGAAAAAGCCAACGCAGCCACTACAATCCGCTGAGGCGATCCGGCAGATCAATCGCGAGCCGATTCTTTGCTTCGTGGGACCTCCGGGCGTTGGCAAGACCTCGCTTGGGCAGTCGATTGCGCGTGCGCTGGGCCGAAAGTTTGCTCGTATGTCGCTGGGTGGCATTCGCGACGAGGCTGAGATTCGTGGGCATCGTCGTACCTATATCGGAGCTATGCCAGGGCGCATTATCCAGACGCTGCGCCGGGTCGAGGCCAATGATCCGGTGGTTATGCTGGATGAGGTCGATAAAGTTGGGGCGGACTGGCGCGGTGATCCTTCGTCGGCCCTGTTAGAGGTGCTTGACCCCGAACAAAATTACAATTTCCGCGATAACTACCTCGATCTGGCCTTTGACTTGTCCAGGGTGATGTTTATCGCTACCGCTAACGCTTTGGAGCCGATTCCGGCCCCATTGCGTGACCGCATGGAAATTTTGGAACTCTCAGGCTATACCGAGGAACAGAAATTGCACATCGCTCGCAACTACCTGTTGCCCAAGCAGCTTGAAGCGAACGGTTTGAACAAGGATGAGCTGACGGTCGATGACGATACGCTGCGCCGCGTCGCCCGCGATTATACGCGCGAAGCTGGCGTGCGCAATCTGGAACGCGAAGTGGGTGCGCTGTGCCGGAAAGTGGCGAAGCAGATTGCGGAGGGCCGTGAGACGCCCATCCATGTGACGGCTGAGCAATTGCACGACTACCTGGGACGGCAACGCTACTTCGAAGAGGCAGCTGAGCGCATCGACCGACCGGGTATTGCCACCGGTCTGGTTTGGACGCCCGTTGGCGGTGAGATTATCTTCATCGAGGCGGCTTCCATGCCGAGTAAGCAGAGCCAATTGACGCTGACCGGGCAACTGGGCGATGTGATGAAGGAGTCTGCTCAGGCTGCGCTCAGTTATGTGCGCTCTAATGCGGTTGCGCTGGGCTTGCCGTCCACTGTCTTCGAGGAGCAGAACATCCACATTCATGTGCCTGCCGGTGCTATTCCGAAGGACGGGCCATCGGCGGGGGTGACGATGACGACGGTGTTGGTCTCGCTTGCCAGTGGACGCAACGTGCGCTCAGACGTGGCGATGACGGGTGAGATTACGCTGCGTGGCAAAGTGATGCCCATTGGCGGCATCAAGGAGAAGGTGCTGGCGGCTTACCGTTCCGGTATTCGCACGGTGATCCTGCCCAAAAAGAACGAGCAGGATTTACTGGAAGACCTGCCCAAAGAGTTGCGCGAGCAGATGCACTTTGTCTATGCGACCGATATCCGCCAGGTGCTCGATGCCGCCCTTGAGCCGGACCAGGAGAAGGAAGCGAAAGATAAAACAGCATCCAACGGCAATGGCCATGAGCGTCCCAGGCGACGCAAAAGCGAGAAAGCCGCCGCGAAGGCGTAAAAGTGTTGCTAGACGACAAGCGAGCGGTGTACTGTCCCGTCGGGACAGTACACCGCTCGCTTGTCGTCTGTTCCCTTTACCATCGCAGGCGTTCTTTCAAGCTGACAAAGCGGTGGTTGCCGATCACAAGGTGATCGACCAACTCGATATCGAGGTGATTACCGGCGGCGACGAGTTGTTCGGTGACGGTGATATCTTCGGGCGAAGGGGTTGGGTCGCCGCTGGGGTGGTTGTGGCAGACGATGACGGCGGGACAGTTGCGGATGATGGCGGGTCGAAAAATCTCGGCTGCCCGCAAAACGGAACTATTGACGGTACCCTGGTAGCGCGTGATATTCTCGACGACACGGTTTTTGGTATCCAGGATCAAAATACGTATCTGCTCATGGTCGAGGTATGTCATTTCCATCATCACTAGATTGGCCGCATCAGCTGGAGACTTAATTTGATATTTCTCATCTGGTTGTAACATACCGAGGCGACGACCTATCTCCAAACCTGCCTTGAGCTGTGACGTTTTTGCTTCGCCCAAGCCGTGTTCATTGCAGAGTTCGCTAAATTCTGCACGTATCAATCCATTCAGGCCGCCATATTTTGCCAGCAACTTACTTGCCAATTCAATGACGTTATCACGAGTGGTGCCAGTACGCAGGAGGATCGCCAGGAGTTCCGAGTTTGAGAGAGCTTGTGGCCCATAGTGCTTGAGCCGTTCGCGGGGACGTTCATCGACAGGGATGTCGTGAATGGTGGGATGATACTCTAATTTGGCGGGCGGTAGTGTAATAACACTTTTTTCAAGCGTAGGCATAGGCGGCTACTTCTCCTTACAGGCTACGAATTGAGCGCGGGTAGTGTCACACACTTTACAGTTAATTGTTGAGAAAAGCAAGAGGGAAAAATGCATGCTGTGCTATAGCGTCCGCATTTCTGCGCAATCTGTGCAAAAGGATGGAAAAATAGCGAAATCTGTGGTATAGTAGAAGTATCTTCAAGAAGATATGGTGATGGAGCTCACCTCGTCAAAGCGGTGCTTTGGCAAAACCGCATCAATGCTAATGGCTCCTGATGACGCCCAGCGCGAAATCAGGAGCCTTTTTGTGCCTTCTGTTCCCTTTTCCTGCCTGGGCGATTCATATCTACTAGCCATTTGGAGGAAACTTTGGAGAACATTTGGTTTATCGCTGCTGCCTGGATGGCAATAGCACTACTTGCAAGTTTGATTTCCATTCGTGTCGGTATCTCGGTTGCCTTGATCGAGATCTGTCTGGGGGTTATTGGTGGGAACTTCCTTCACTTTCAAACCACCCCCTGGATCGATTTCCTCGCTAGTTTTGGCTCGGTGCTCCTCACGTTTCTCGCGGGCGCAGAGATTGATCCCGACTCACTGCGCAAACACCTCAAGCCCAGCCTTGCCATGGGGGGAATTGGCTTCCTCCTCCCGTTCCTGGGAGCATTGGCTTTTGCCTACTTTGTGATACATTGGAATCTCCACGCCGCTGAAATTGCTGGTATTGCTTTGTCCACCACTTCCGTCGCGGTAGTCTATTCCGTGATGGTGGAGACGGGCCTCAACAATACAGAACTGGGGAAACTTATTCTTGCCGCTTGCTTTGTCAACGATCTTGGAACGGTGATTGCGCTAGGTCTCCTCTTTGCCAGCTTCAACATCTGGCTAGCGGTCTTTATTGCCGTACTGATTGTCGTTCTCTGGAAGTTGCAGGTTGTCACTAGCTGGGTGATTGCCCGGTTGGGAGGACGGGTCAGTGAACTGGAGGTCAAGTTCCTCTTCCTGCTGCTCTTCTTCCTGGGTGGAATGGCAACGCTGGCGAACAGCGAAGCGGTTCTGCCAGCCTACCTCGTCGGATTGGTAATCGCGGGTGTCTTTAGCCGCGATAAAATATTGATCTATCGCATGCGCAGCATTGCCTTCGCGCTGCTGACACCTTTCTTTTTCATTAAAGCGGGTACTTTGGTTTCACTGCCAGCATTGCTGGTTGGCTTATTGCTGGTGATCGCGTTGTTGGGGGTCAAAATGGTCACAAAGTTCGTTGGTGTCTGGCCATTGACCCATGTTTTTAAGATGTCAAGACGCGAGGGGAATTACACGACCATGCTCATGTCAACTGGCCTTACCTTCGGCAGCATCTCCGCGCTGTACGGGCTGACACATGGCATTATTAACCAGGCTCAATATACGATCCTGGTCTCAGTCGTCATTGGCTCGGCGGTCATACCTACCTTCATTGCCCAAACGTGGTTCCTTCCCAGGCAAGCCGCACCGGTCTCGGGCGTGGTTTCCGTTGAACAAGAAGTGCGAGCAGAAGAAGATACCGTTCTAAAAGAGGGGTAAAAATCATGCACTGCTATCTGTGCTGGTTGGAAACTGGGTGGCCATCGCGTGCTGCTCTTGGCATCTGTCGGGACTGTGGCGTGGGCATCTGTGAGCATCATCTCGTCAAGGTTATGCTCAAACCCGTTATGGGCATGGTGGGAACGACGGTTCCCAGGCGGTATCTGCTCTGCTTGCGCTGCTATGATGAGAAGGTTTCGCCCTCATCGCTACCGGCATTTCACCCACCATCGTCGGGGCGTTCAGGACTCTTCTCTTTCATTCGCTGGAGATGGCTGGGAAGATCGCGTCCAGGCCGTCTACCGGAGCCGGAAGAAGCAGTTGCCATTGCCGAGCGTTTGCTCAAACGTCAACAGTCCTGGTAAACTGAGAGAACATGGAGTGCTTGACGAATACCGGAGCTGCCCCCCTTCTTCGTTCCCACCTTGGAGGAGGACGGCTCCGCTTTTCAACGGAAAAGGGAAGACGGAAAGAAGCGTGATGAACAATGAACCGATGAGCTACCTCACTGCACCATTGCGCGAGGTCGCCCAGCACCATCTTACGTCTGATGAGGTCGTCTTGACGGCTATCTACGCCCATCATACCGTCCTTCCCGCCCACGACAGATGGTTGTGGTTTACACGATCCAGGCAGGTTCATTATCCAACGCGAGCCTTTGTCCTGACTACACGGCGAGCCTTGATTGTAGAGGACCCCACCGATCCCGTAGCTTCTACCTCTGACCGCGAATACCTCCTGGCCTCCTGCACAATAGAGCGTGTCATGTTCTTCGAGATATGTTCGCATCTTCTCGACTGTGCGCTGACGCTCGTAATGGCAACCCCGCATGGTTCCGAACGCATCACCATCAAGTATAATGGTGCCAGTCACGACGCATTCCTTGGTGCCGTCGCGTGTATGCGTGCGCAGATAGACGACCAGCCACTGCCTCTTTACACACGGCTTTATGCACGGCCTGACGAGAGCTTCATGCGGGAACGCTCGATCTCAGTGAAGGGCTGGCATGCGTTTCTTACTGGGCTAGCGTTAAGGCAGACGAATGCCGTCATACGCTGCCTCATGCTGGGTGAGCGAATACACGAGTGGCTGTCGATACCCGCTATCGACGAGAGCACATGGTGGCAACGACTTGGCATTGGTGCTCATGAACAACCGCCAACAGTATTGCTATGTACCGACCGACAAATCCTGCTCGTCAAAGAGGCGAGGCGTATTGTACGTGGGCAGACGACATACGGAAGCGAGGCCTGGCTCATGCCTCTGGAGCGACTACACATGGCTAGCATCGTCTCTGTCCAGCAGCAGCCGAACGTGCAAATCACTCTGGAACACAAGGAGATAACTGAAGCGGTGCGTTTTCCTGTCCCGCCTGAGTTTGCGGAACGGGCGTTAGCACTCATCATGTCGCATCTCCCGACGCGTGACGATGACTGAGAACCGACAAATTGCATGTAAATCTTTGAGGGAAGGAGGCATGTCTGCATGCCTCCTTTTTTAGCAATTACCCCAAACTGGCCGATCCCGTCAGTACGAGGCTGCTGCTGGTGGCGCAAGGAACGTGGGGGTTGGCACCAATGGCGGCTTGCGAGACGTAGAATTTGCCGGTGAGCGCACCATTGAGCTTCGCGTTGAGGGTTTGTTGGATTTGCTGATTGTAGCTGTCATAGGGAAAAGTGAAGATGTTTAGAACGGTGATGGTGGTGCTGAGCACTTTGACGGCCAGGTTGCCACCAGAGGCCGTGGGAGCTACCGTCGTGGTGGCCGTGCCGATTTTGCCCCAGAAGGAGTCGTAGACATCCGAGGTAATCACCATGTCACTACCCTGCACGGCAAGCTGAATGTTTTGCGCGGTCATGCTGCTGCTGATAGGTAAGCTGCTGACACTATTGCCAATGGCGGCAAGTGATGAGGCTGGTAACTCGACATAAGAATTCGTATTTCCATTGAGTACTGCTTGTGAAGTACCGGGGTTGGCATGACTGATTGTCGGCTGCATCTGCTGCTGATTGACGAAATCGCTCAACGCCACATGCTGTACCTGGGAAGAGGCTTGTCCTTGTCCCAAGGCAATGGGAAACTGCAATTTTACTGCCAGCGAGGCATCCCCACAGCCCGGCGTGGTGCTAATGCTGCTCAACCGACCGATGGGAATGGAGAAGGTTGCCAGCGGCCCATTGACGAGGGCGGGGCTGCCGTTCAACGGGGTTGCACTGACCTGGATGGTGGAAGAATTGATCACCCTCATGCTGACCAACATGTTGGCGGTAATAGGCTCTGGATCGCCCGGATAGAGCGACATGCGTATGGATGTGGCGAGTCCACCCGTTTGTGTGGTCAGGCTCGTCAAGGAGGCCGAGGGCTGTAGCAGCGTGTTTGCCATCTGTCCGGCCCAGCCCTGATCTTGCTTGGGTAACTTTCCCACGATACTACTGATCGCGCTGCTGACCGCACCGGGAACCGCGGCATCTAACTTGCTCTGGAATATGGGTGCCAGCGTCCCATTGGTAATATAGATAGTCGCGTTGACAGCAGTTGTACTATTTGGCTGTTGTGCTCTGTCCTGCACGCGATTGCTGGCCGCTCCGACTGGCATCACTACCAGACCAACCAGCAAGCTCGTGAGCAGGAGCACCCATCCTGCCTGGATAATGCGCATATTACGTATTTTGCGTAGACGTTTCATCACTTTTCCCTTTGTATCGTCAACCATAGTATACCGCGATGTAGGGTGTATGTACATTGCATCCCCAACGTCGCGAGACATCAATGCGGTAACAATTTATTGATATCAATGGTGCCTTTGAAACAGAACGGCACCGGTGTAGGCTGCGCCGCGATGCCCTGGATGGGTGGTGCCTGAATTAACAATACCAGCATTTCAGTGTTGGCGGCACAGCCAATAGAGGTGCTGGTATGCACTGAGATAAGCTTCACCCCTTTGAGTTCGCCGCGCAGGGCTGGCATAAGTGCGCTAATTATCATCTGGTTGACGGCTTGTCCCATACTTGACGCTGCGGTAGCACCGGCATCTGAACCATCGCGTTTCAGGTGAAGGACGTGCAATTGGATGTTCTGCTGCTTATCAATACCGAGGGTACTATCCATCTCGATAGGCATGACACGATGAATACCGTTGGCGTCGATGTGCAAGTTCAGGCTCAAAATCAAGCCATCATTGGGTGTAGGCACCACTTTTAGATCTGACAACGCTCCCTGTTGGAGGCCCAGTTGCGAGACAAAGAGCGAGGTGAGCGCACCCTGATCGAGGGCGAGTTGAATCATGCGCGGTCCCGCGATGGGTGTTGCTGTTGGTGTGTTGGTGGCACCGGCCAGGCCACCGGGTATTGCGGTGTTTGTGGTATCGGGTGTTTGCCACATGAAGGCCGCGAAAACACCGCCAATAATGAGCAGTAAGACCAGGAGGATGCTGATAATAGCTATTATCATGCGGCGTCGCTTGCGTGGTGGTCGTCCACCGTTCCCGCCATTCCCGCTCGGATCATAAGGTGGGGGTGTTGGTGGAAGTCCGATGAATGTCGGTGGGGCCGGGTCACGTAGGATTTCCGCCGCTCCCAACGACAATGGTACAACTGGTGCGACCAGACCAGCCAGCGTCTCGTCCTCGTGGGGTACGGGCATTGCTGGCGCAGGTTCAAACGGGGGTGGCACGATTTCTGGTGCTTCCAGCTCGCTGATCGCCACTTTGTTGCCCCATAGGAAGGACGCGGGAATGATGGCGATGAGGCAAATGATCATCGAAAGGAAGAAGACCGCGCTATAGACCGTGTGGGCGGACTGAATGATATGTATACCGTAACCCTTTGACCACTCGGCGAACTGGGCGGTTGTAGCCGTCAATGGTAAGGATGGGTAGGTGGAGGCCAATTGTTTGAAGTAGGCTAAGGCCCACGAGGTCAGGGCTGCCAGTCCCAACATCATCCCGACCATGCGTAGTGAGGTGACGACGGCGGAACCCATGCCCGCTTGCTTTGCTTTGACCGCGTTGATGGCCGTGGTGCCGATGGGGGCGATGACCAGACCAAAGCCAAAACCAGCGGTGACGGTGCTAATGGTGATCTGATTCCAGTCCACATTCATAGGCCAGCGGCTCATCAGGTAGAAGCCGACGGCGGTGAAGAGCAGTCCAAGCACGCCGGTAAAGCGACAGGTGATGCGACTACAGAGCCAACCGCCGAGCAGCGCACCGAGCGGGATCATGGCGGTGAGACGCAGCAGGGCCAGACCACTATCAAGTACCGGACGTTGTAACACGGTATCAACAAAGATGGGAATATCGGCCATGGCGATGATGAGTGCCGCCCCCACGAACAGGCTGACCAGTGAGGTCGCGCTAAAAGGGAAACGTTTGAAGAGCGAGAGGTCTACCACGGGCCAGCGTCGTTTGCGCTCCACCAGCACAAAGGCAACCAGGAAGACAACTGCCAGGGCAATGGAGAGAGGATTATTTTGCGGAGCGGCTACGTTGGTTGGCGTTGGGCCAAGATCAGTTCCCTGCTGGGCCAGTCCCAGGCTCAGGCAGGTAAGGGCCAGACCGAGAAGAATAGCTCCAATCCAATCAATGCCTTCATGTAAGCGTTTGCTGCGCGGAATGAGGAACCACGCTCCAATCATCAAGCCAATCACGATAGGTATATTGAGATAGAAAATGTACTGCCAGCCAAATTGTTGGACGATAACGGCACCATAGAGTGGGCCAACGACGCCACCGGCCTCGGTCACGGCACCAATGATACCGAGGGCCACGCCGCGTCGCTCCTGTCCATAGAAATCACCCGCGATAGCCATTGCTACTGGGACGACCGCGCCTCCGCCGATAGCCTGAATGAAACGAGCGGCAATCAGCCAGATCAAGCCCGGTGAAGAGGTATCAAGGTTGATAGCATTCAAGAAGCTTATATCCCACATTTGTCCGAAGACGGGGGCGAGTCCACAGAGGATAGAGCCTATGCCAAAGATGGTCAGGCAAATTAAAAAGATGCGTCGTCGCCCGAAGATGTCGGAGACGCGCCCCATGAGCGGCATGGCAATGACAAACCCTAACAGGTATGCGCTGATAATCCACGCCGCGTGGTCGAGCTTGGTTGGCCCAATATTCAGGTTGGTTATGATGGGTGGTAGGGCGGTCACGACCACCGTCTGATCCATTGCCGTGAAGAAGACACTAATACAGGCAATGGCCAGTGCAGCCAGCGCGACGCTTCTGCTGCCGGTCGGACTTGAGGGCATCTTTGTTGGTGTGAGAATTTGTTTGAAGGAGTTGGTCACTTGTCTACTCAGCGACTCGCGCTGGGCATCACTGTCTCCTTCGTCTGGCAACCCCGTCGGTGTGTCAGCAGGTATCCCTTGCGCTGACGAAACGTTCCGTTTACGCAAGCTAGAGGTTGTCTCTTTGTCGTCTTCTAAGGTGTACATCTTCCCCCCTGGTCATTGTGCTGAAAGATGGTTAGATAACTAAATTTGTGGAGCAATGATGTTAACTGTTTCATTATAGTTCGAGATTAAGAACGTGCGAGAGGTGCTTGTGGTATCACCTGCGGCTGCCTCGCCAGTTACCACCAATTGATAGGGCAATGAATCGCCTTTTCCGATACAGGAGCTAGTCTGTAGCATGGTACCCGCTGGAACGCCGCCACCCGTGAAAAAAGCCAGGTATTTGGCATCGAGTTGACCTGTCACGCGCCAGCATGCTGTCCCATTCACGGAGTCATCCGTGGGCTGGCTGACATTTTGTATTTTATTGACCAGCGAGATGATACCTGTATCGGGATTGGTGAGCGTGCGTGGATCAAGCACGCCCTTGATGACGCGCCACTGTCCCGTGATGGGGTCGGTGATAAACTGGTTGTCGCCAACACTGATCAGGTTAACCGTAACGGACTGCCCCGACAGAACGACGACCGCCTGCGCTTTGACCTTATCGGGCATCACGACATCGCCATTGGCACTGCGAATCTGGATCTGGCTGGTTGAAGCGGTGCCGGGGTTAGCTACCGACATCACAACATGAAATGCGCTCACGCTGCGGAAATTTTTTGTTAGTGCGGTCAATAATTGCTTGGTGGTTGGCTTCGGGCCACTTGCCGACGTGCTGGTGGAATGCTGCCAGGGTAACGAGCAACCGGTAAAGAGTACTACGCTTGCCACGAAGAACACCAGTAACGTCAGGACACGTCCCACCGGGATACGAGATGAAAACATAGGTCATGCCTCCCCAAATTTGGTCTATACAATAGTGTTGCTGAAAGAAATCAACGTGAGCAGTAGACGCTTTGGGATGATTGGTACTTTATGGTGAACGTTGCGACAGTAAAACACGCCCTGGCATGCAATATATGCCAGGGCGCGTTTTTTTGCCGATTACAGCTTTTCTAATTTGGCGAAATCCATGCTCAAGCGTTTTTTGCCGAACTTGCCCTGGAATTGCACCTCGACGAACTCTGTGTCTTGCTCCATGTCGCTTTTCAGGATGATGCCATCACCAAATTTGTCGTGGCGCACTTTGTCGCCCGGCTTATACTGTTGGCTCTTTGGCCTGGCAGGTGGGGTAGGAGGCTGTGAAGGCGTTGGTTTTTTTGCTGATGGTGGCACTGTTGGTGATGAATATGAGCCGGTGCGCGGGGTCAACTTGGGCGGCATGGTATTACTGTTGCTGCCATAATTATTGGGCTTACCGCTGCCAAAGACGCGCCCGGTATCGTACGATGAAGAGTCATCCTGGTTGAAATCGTCATCATCCCAGCTAGGGCGGCGCGTTGGGCGATTGCCGAAACTGGTGCGGATACCACCTGCTTCACGGCTATTGGCATTCGGATTAGAGATAAGGTACTGTGGAATGTCGCTCAAGAAGCGCGATGGCTCGGTTGCATGCGTTTCGCCAAAAAACGAGCGGCGATAGGCGCGTACCAGGTAGAGGCGATGCATAGCGCGGGTGAAGCCGACGTAGGCCAGGCGGCGTTCCTCTTCCAACTGCTCCGGCTTATCGACGGAACGGGAGTGTGGCAAGGAACCCTCGTCCATGCCGACAATAAAAACAACCGGATATTCCAGCCCTTTGGCGGCGTGCAGTGTGATCAACGTCACGGCGTCCCTATGCTCTTCCTGGATAATCGTGCCATTCTCGCTCGTCTGGGCCGTATCGGCTCCGCCGACCAGCGCGACGTTTTCCAGGAACAGTTCGAGGGCAATATGGGTCTCGATCTCGGCATAGTCATTCGCCACGCGGCGCAATTCGAGCACGTTGGCCCAACGGTCCAGGTCTCCTTCGGGGACATCGCGCAGCTCGGGGCCGTAGCCGCTGCGTTCCGCAACTCTATCCAGTAATTCGGGAAGATGTAGTTCGTCAATTGCTCCACTGAGATCATTCATGAGACGTGCGAATTCGCCCAACGCGGCTTTCGCGCCTTTAGCCAGCGTAGGATGGTGCTCTATCTGCTGGATTGCTTGATAGAGTGAAAGGTTTTTCGCGCTGGCCCACAGTTGCAATTCGCCCAGTGTTTTTGGGCCGATCTTGCGATTAGGCACATTGATAATGCGCTTGAGGCTCAACTCATCTTGTGGATTTGCCAGCAAACGCAGGTAGGCCAGCATATCTTTGATTTCTTTGCGTTCGTAGAATTTGCGGCTACCAATGACTTTATAGGGAATGTTCGCCCGCAGGAATTGCTCTTCTAAAGCACGAGATTGCGCGTTGGTGCGGTACATAACGGCAACATCGCTACGTTTCTCAATGTCGCCCCGTGCGAGTAGGCGATTGATTTCACGGGCGGTGAACAGTCCTT
Organism: Ktedonobacteraceae bacterium; assembly: GCA_051004815.1. Lineage (GTDB taxonomy): Bacteria > Chloroflexota > Ktedonobacteria > Ktedonobacterales > Ktedonobacteraceae > JBBQXY01. Next base: position 12,714 of record JBPCJY010000054.1, on the reverse strand, counting down.
CCTCTTCTTCGTCATAAGCCTCGTGGAGAATAATGGTTTCGCCTGACCCCAGTGCTGTCCACAACTTCTTATCTTTGCGCTGTCGATTGCGTCGCACCACGTTCTGCGCGGCATCGAGGATAGTCTGTGTCGAGCGGTAGTTCTGTTCCAACATGATAATCTTCGTGTTGGGGAAGTCTTCCTCGAAGCGCAGCACGTTCTCCGCGCTGGCCCCACGCCAGGTATAGATCATTTGGTCATCGTCGCCCACCACGCAAACGTTGCGCCGTCCATCAGGATGGTCTTGCGTTCCGTACCCCAATTGGCGGATGAGCTTATATTGTGGCAAGTTACAATCCTGGAACTCGTCAACGTGGATGTAGTGCCAACGCGATTGATAGTGTTGCAGCACGCTGGGTTCGCGCCGCCACAACTGCTCGGTGAGCAGGAGCAGGTCATCGAAATCGACGCTGTTATTGGCACGCAACAGCTTTTGATAGGCTTTATAGACGCGGGCCGCAACCTCTTCAAAATATTTGGCGGCTTGTTCTGCCATCTGTTCAGGACGTAGAAGGTCATTTTTTGCCCGTGAGATCATGCCTTGCATCACGGCTACTCTGTACTGCTTCTCGTCAAGATTCAGTTCTCTAATGGCCTGTTTGATGAGCGTAGTCTGGTCATCTGTATCGAGAATGACGAAGGATTTATTGAGTCCCGCGGGAGCCAGATAGTCGGCCTCAATGCGTAACACGCGGGCGCAAATAGCGTGGAACGTGCCAATGGTCATCTCTTTGGACTCGTTGATGCCCACAAGCTTCTCCAGTCGCTCGCGCATCTCTTTGGCGGCTTTATTGGTGAAGGTGACGGCCAGGATTTTCCAGGGCGAGATATGCTCGTGCTGGACAAGGTACGCGATACGGTGAGTGATGACGCGTGTCTTGCCACTGCCCGGCCCAGCCAGAATAAGCACCGGCCCCTCTGTCGTGGTAACGGCCTGCTTTTGCGGCTCATTCAACCCTGCTAATAAATCTTTATGTTCTAACATTATCTCACGCTGCCGAAGGTCTAAGTATCCAACGAGCCATCGCCTCATCCGGTGCAGTAGAGAGTTTTTCAACCAGGTAATAGAGCACTGGTGCTTCATTAACCTGGGTTACGCGCTGCTCGGCCAATGCGGAGAGTTCTGGAAAACGTCCCCGAACAATTCCAATCACCGCTTGCTGCAAACCTTCAACTCGGCCCTCAACTCGGCCCTTAGCTAAGCCTTGAGCTTTACCTTCGGCTAAGCCTTGGGCTATATTTTTGTCGCGTAGCTCTCTCATTTTTGGGTCTTTTTCCATTAAATCGTCCCACATGTTCAATCTCTCCTGTACTCGGCGTTTGTCGTCTGGGGGCACGACATCAGCCCGTCGCAACAATATACCTAGCCATCTCAGTTGCCGCGCTAATTTTGTTTCATCATGCGTGTAATATGCTGCTAACTCTTCAATTGCCTGGTTGAGTAGTGCCTCATTGGCACCTTTCATGGCAGGCAGGAGAGCATACAGACTTACTATATGCTCAATTATAAACTGTCGGGCATCCATATTCCACAAACAAAGAACGCGAAAGTGGAATGTGAGAATTTCCTCATCTTCGTCCATCTCTCGCAATGGTGATTCCGCAACAGTCGTCTGAAAAGGATAAATAATGAATGAAATCACCGGCAAGCCGTTAAATTTACGGAGCAAGTAGGCGTGATAGTCTAATAATCGATAAGCCATCTTGCTATTTGAACCGGTTTCCAGTTCCATATGCATGATCTTATGCTTGTTTTTTTGCTTGATTTTGTACACACGATCCATCCGTAAGGGTGGTCTGAGTGCCTCAACATTCACCGTTTCCAGGAACTCGGCTCCTGGCAAGAAAACTGGTAGTATCTCTGCTTCCTGGCCTTCAAATAACGACTTGAGAACATTATCGAATGGTTGCTCTTGAGAATACTGCTCTACTTCTTTCTTTGGACGTTTTGCCATGAATGTACATATGCCCTTCCACATAATCTGCAAGTATCATATCACGAGGCTGAACTATAGACAAGTTTATGGGTCACGGAGCAATCCACACCTGAACCGTCCTGTCCTCGCTGGCGGAGGCGATAAACCTGCCATCGGGCGACCATGCGATGGCATGCACTTGCTTTTGATGGTTGCGGTAGGTGTAGATGTTTTTGCCTGTCAGGGCGTCCCAGATATGGACAGTGCCATCTTTGCCACCTGAGACGATAGCTTTACCGTTGGGCGACCAGGCAACGGCGGAGACAAGACAGTGGTGATCGTGGTAGATTGTCACTTTGTTCTTCGCGAAAAGGCCCGGTTTCGCCTCATCCCAAACGTGGACGGTGCCGTCCATACTGCCTGAAGCAATACGCGCTGAGGACGACCACGCCACGGCCAGGATACCACCAGAATGGCCGTGATAGGTGAAGATATGGCCACCAGTGGCAGCGTCCCAGAGCTGTACTGTCTGATCAAGGCTACCCGAAGCGATGCGTTTGCCTTGTGGAGACCATGCCACGCAATTGACGCTGGCCGTATGACCCCGGTAGGTGTAGATCTGCTCTCCACTGGTGGCATCCCAAACTTGTACCGTCTGGTCATGTCCGCCCGAAGCCAGATGCACTCCATCGGGATCCCATGCTACTGTATTGACGTTTTTTGTGTGCTCGCGATAGGTTAGAATCCGACTCCCGTTGGTCACGTTCCAGATCTGCACCGTGTTATCCCAGGAGCCAGAGGCGATATGCTGCCCATCAGATGACCATGCGACCGCGTGAACCCAGCTTGCATGGCCGCGACAGGTTAGGATATTAGCGGATGTTGTCAGCTTCCAGACCTGCACCGTCGAATCGTTGCTGCCAGAGACGACGTATAAATCATGTTCAGGTGAGGAAGAAAGTATACGTGGAGACCATGCTACTGCAAGTACAGGGGCGGTATGACCGCGATAGGTACAGATAGTTGTGCCGATAGGAGCAGTGGCAGGAGTGGGGATTCGCGCTGCTTCGCTGACAATAGAAACCGTCCGAAAGGCTTCTTCTGCTAAGGGGTCTGGCAGTGTTGCGCTATGAGGCATTGAAATGAACGGCTGGGACGCTGTACTGGCAGTGCTGGCCTGTTCAAATGCCTGGGCAAAAACCGCGATATCCGCGAAGCGTTGGCACGGTTCCTTCTCCAAGGCTCGTAGCACAACTTGCTCTACAGCAGCTGAGACGCCAGGAATTTTCTCATGGAGAGGTGTGGGGGAATGAAGGATATGTTGGATGGCTGTCTCAATGCTATAGCCATGAAAGGGATAATCTCCACACAGCCACTCGTAGATCACGATACCTAGCGCGTACTGGTCACTAGCAGGTGTTGGTTTACCACGCAGTTGTTCCGGTGCCATATAAGTGACTGTGCCAGCGACATCTATTTTAGCGAGGGGTTGCCCACTTTGGGCGATGGTAGCAAGTCCAAAATCACTGAGCAGTATCTCGTCGTGCCGACCTAAAAGCATGTTCTCTGGTTTGATATCGCGGTGAATCAGCTTCTCATCATGGGCATATTGCAGCGCATCGGCTATCTGCTGAACGTAAGAAACAATGGTGATGAGTGGTACGTTTGTGCCGCGAGGGTGACGTTGCCGCAATGTGCCATGAGGGGCATACTGCATGATGAGAAACGGCACGCCATCCTCGACACCGAAATCGAGGACGCGCACGATATGTGGGTGCTCCAGGCGAGCGATGGTACGGGCTTCATTGCGAAACTTCTCTAAATCGTCGCTATCCAGGTGGGTATAGAGCACTTTGACGGCAGCTTGGGTGTTGAGGTGAATGTGCTCGCCAAGGTAAACTTCAGCAAAACCGCCTCGTCCGAGCAAGCGAACGAGGTGGTAGTTTCCAAGCTGCTGTCCCACGAGATCAGCCATGGTTACTGTTCTCCCCTGGCAGAATGAGAATGCCTGTTATTGCTTTTCTTGTCATGTTCATTCTAGAGGAGCGTAGAGGAATGTGTCAAGCAAGATGGACGTACGCGCTCACCTTGCTTTTTCACTTGAACATGAATTGAAGCATGGCCCTGAGTTTTTTTTCTCATTATTGGCCCAGAATAAAAAGTCGGTAAAATGCGTGGTGAGAAGTGCTATAATTCCCAAAAAATCCTCTTGCCATTCTGCTACTGATGGTGTATGATAGGGGAGGTTCGCACTCATGTTATGAGAGTGCTAAAAGTTGGTGAGGCAGACCTCGTCAACTGTATATATTCAATTCAAAAAGTAGGGGAGAAATAGGTATGTCAACAGTGAGCCTCAAGATTCAGCCGCTGGGTGACCGAGTGGTAGTCAAGGCGTTAGCGCGTGAAACTGTCACGAAGAGCGGCCTCGTGCTACCGGATACTGCTAAAGAGAAGCCCCAGGAGGGTGAAATTCTCGCTGCCGGTCCTGGCAAGACGTTGGACAATGGCAAACGTGCCGTCTTGGAGGTAAAGGTTGGACAAAGGGTGCTCTTTGCGAGATATGCTGGTACCGAAGTCAAAATGGATGGCGAAGAGTATTTAATCCTGCGCGAAAGCGACATTATGGGTATTGTAGAGTAATATGATTTGAGGAGTTTGTTCCGTGGCAAAGAGACTACAATTTGATGAGCAAGCACGCCATTCACTGAAAAAGGGTATTGACGCGCTGGCAGAAGCTGTCAAAGTGACACTTGGCCCCAAGGGCCGCAACGTTGTGCTGGACAAGAAATTCGGCGCTCCGACTATCACCAATGATGGTGTGACGATTGCACGCGAAATTGACCTGCCCGATCCTTTCGAGAATATGGGCGCGCAGTTGCTGAAAGAGGTCGCAACCAAGACCAACGACGTGGCCGGCGATGGCACCACCACTGCAACTGTTTTGGCCCAGGCGATTGTAACCGAAGGCTTGAAGAATCTGGCGGCAGGCGCGAATCCAATGATTTTGCGCCGTGGCCTGGAGAAGGGCGTCGAGGCCGTTATCGCCGAGATCAAGTCCATGAGCAAGCCGGTTGAGACGCGGGAAGAGATTGCCCAGGTGGCCTCGATTTCAGCGGCTGATGCGACGATTGGCGAACTGATTGCCGATGTAATGGATAAGGTTGGCAAAGATGGTGTCATCACCGTGGAAGAGGGCCGTGGCCTGGCGATGGAAAAAGAGTATACCGAGGGTATGCAGTTTGATCGCGGTTTCATCTCTGCCTATATGGCGACCAACAACGAGCACACTATCGCTGAGCTCTCGAATCCTTTCATTCTGATAACAGATAAGAAGATCAGCGCGATTGCCGATATCCTGCCGCTGTTGGAGCATGTTCTCCAGTCTGGCAGCAAAGAACTGGTGATTATTGCCGAGGATGTAGACGGCGAGGCATTGGCGACGCTGGTCGTCAACAAACTGCGTGGTGCCTTCAGTGTTGTAGCCGTCAAGGCTCCTGGTTTCGGCGACCGCCGTGAAGCCATGCTGGAAGATATCGCGATCCTCACAGGTGGAAAGGTCATCACCGAGAAGGTGGGCCTCAAGCTTGAGAATGCCACCGTCCGTGACCTGGGCCGCGCCCGTACGGTGACTGTGAATAAAGATACCACGACTATCGTCGAGGGAGCAGGTTCACAGGAGCAAATTCAGGCTCGCGTGCGCCAGATTCGCGCTTTGATCGATGAGACGACCAGCGACTATGACCGCGAAAAACTCCAGGAACGCCTGGCGAAGTTGGCCGGTGGCGTTGGCGTAATCAAGGTTGGGGCCGCGACCGAGGTTGAGCTTAAAGAGAAGAAGCATCGTGTAGAGGATGCCCTCTCCGCGACCCGCGCCGCCATCGAAGAGGGTATCGTCCCTGGTGGTGGTTCCGTGCTGGTGGCTGCTATCCCTGTCCTGGATACGGTACAGGTTGCTGCTGGCGACGAGACGACGGGCGTGAATATCCTGCGCCGCGCTCTTGAAGAGCCTTTACGCCAGATTGCTTACAATGCTGGACGCGATGGTGCTGTGACGGTCGCTGCTGTACGTGCAGGGGCAAAGGGTTTGGGCTTCGATGCACTGAGCGGCGAGTATGTGGACATGTTCAAGGCCGGTATCATTGATCCTGTGAAGGTGACGCGTTCTGCCTTGCAGAATGCAGCCAGTATCGCCGGTATGGTGCTTTCGACCGATACCCTCATCACCGACTCTCCTGAGGAGCAGTCTGCGGGTGGCGGAATGCCTGCTGGCATGGGCGGTATGGGTGGCATGGGCGGCATGGGCGGCATGATGTAGTTTCACGAGTAACAAAAAGGAATTCCTACCACGCCGTGGTAGGAATTCCTTTTTGTTACTCGTGAATCTTAGTTTGGGAGAATAGGTGTGAGCATTTTCCAGACCTCACCGGGTTCCCAGGTGGCGCGGTACCAGACGGCAATTAGCAGGTTACTGTGGTGAAATTGCGGCGTCTGCTTCAATACCTGGCGGAAGTTGTTGATGATGTAGTAGAGATTCTTGGCGGTATGGTACCACATGGAATGTTTGACGCCGGATGCATCTGTATAGACGAGATGGGCGCAGGTGAGATCATTCATGTTGCTGTTCGCGGTATCTATTTCCGAGGCCGGAATCTGCTGCACCTGTGCTACGCCATCCGCGTAGTTGACTCCGCCATTAAAGACCCACTGGCCTCCTTGCAAACTCCAGGTAGCACCGTAGAGCGGCAGTTCCCAGATAATGTGTGGCAGCATTTGCGGCATCGTCTGGAGTGTGTAAGCCAAAAGTTGCTTGAGCCATGGAACGCTCACCGTTGGCCCTGGCTCGAAATAGGATTGGTCAACAGCCATAATGACCATGAAATCGGCGGCATGACCGAGCAGGGACCAGTTCTCAAAGCCATTGAGGTCAAAGTAGTCGTCGTGGTCGCTGAGCTTGTGCAGGAGGGCGATACCATACAGCTTATGTAATGGTTTTAGTGCGGCCCAGACGCGCTGGTTGTACGTGGCGAAGAGTTGTTGGATGTTGGGATAGGTGCGGAGACCGCCTTCGAGGTCCATAATGACGCCGTCGTAGTTGGCGCGTACAGCCTCGTGTACAATTGTGTCGATGTAGGCCTGGTCAGTGGTTCCTTTGGCGATGTAATCCGATTCTTGTTGTGATGTCCACGATTGCGCCGAGCCATCCGTCATCATGGTCACGGTCAAGTAGGCCAGGCCCCCTTTGCTATGCACCAGTTGCACAACGTTATCCATGCCCAGGCTGCCCGGCATACAATTATTGCTCTGTCCATTGATGAGTAGGCCGGTGGTGGGATCGAGCCAGCCTGTGCCAACCAGGGCGGCGTCCGGGTTGATGTTGGCCGTTTGTAGGTAGGCCTGTAGTCCACGCTGACAATCTTTCCCAACAATCCAGCCTAACGAGGCAAGTTTGCCGTTCAAGAGTTTATTTGAGGAAACGGGCGCATTTTGCTGTACAAGTTGAACCTGCTGAACCTGTTGCGTCTGATAAGAGTTTACCAGCCATGCACTGCCCGTGGGGGAGGCAATCCACATCCAACCGGTTAAAAGCAACACGAGCATGGCAAGGAGAAGAGGCAAGAAATATTTTGATTTACTCAGTATTCTCTCTAACATGCTCGCTCCCAGGGTACCGCAAAGGTCAATCCATTCCTCACTCTACAATAATAACACATCTTCATACAGGAAGAAACAAAATGACCCAAATGGGTGAAGATATTGTTCGGTGGCATGTATAGAAGTGGGCGCAATTGAGCGCGTTCCTACGCACTGCCGAAGATGAAGGCTGCCGCGAAAACGAGGGCACCACTGCCTACTACCTGGACGAATGAAAGCAACCACCTGGACTTGAAGTAGCGGTGGCGAATGGCTGTAATCACAATTAACTCAAATGCGACGACTACGTAGGCCACGATCAAAGCAAGGTGTATATTGGTGATGAGAAACGGAAGAGTATGGAGTGCTCCACCCAAAAAGGTCATGCCACCGGTAATGGTGCCACGAATTACGGGGCTGCCACGGCCTGTCAATTCGCCATCATCGGAGAGTGCCTCTGAGAACGCCATGCTGATACCCGCGCCAGTGGCCGAGGCCATGCCGACGAGAAAGGTCGTGAATGGTTTATGGGTAGCAAAGGCGGTCGCGAAAATGGGGGCTAGCGTGGAAACGGAACCATCCATTAAACCTGCCAGCCCAGGCTGCACTACACGCAGCAAAAACTGATGCGACGTATCATCTCCCGCTGTGACAGCATGAAGTAGCTCTGTAATCTGTCCCTTGATCGTTTGTGGGGTCTGCCTTAGTCCCTTCTGTTCGTCGGTAGGGGCGGCATTCTCAACGCTGCTCGGCTGTATAATTTTTGTATCTCTTTCCAATGACATAACGTCATGTTCTCCTTTGCTAGGCAATATATATGCTGCTTTACCGGTATATATTCTTGTTCTGGGTCTCCTGGCATGACGCGCAGAGTCCGTATAAACGCACCTCGTGCGATTCTAAAGCGATACCCACGGTTTGCGCAGCATTCTGAAGTGTTGGCAATGAGAAGACAATCTCGACCGGTATGTCCAAGAGTTTGCCACAGGACTTGCAGAGTGCATGATCGTGACGCGAGGTTCGGCTATCATAGCGGCTACTCTCATCGCCCAATGCCAACTCACGGATGTATTCTTGCTCAACCAGCGTATGAAGGATGCGATAGATACTGGCTAACCCGATGCGCGGTCGCTGCTGTTTGACTATCTCGTAGACCTCCAACGCCGTTGGATGATTGTTGGTAGAACGCACGGCATCTAACACTGCCTGTGCATTTGTATTCAAAACTTCTTTCATATTAGGGTACCCTAATAATGAGAATTATTCTCATTTCCTTCCTGAAGGTAGTATAACGAATGAACGTGTGTGGTGTCAAGGTCAGGTTTTAGAGTGAATTGAATCTTTCTGATAGAGAAAGACTGACGGCAGGGAGAAAGCGACCGTCCTTCCCCAAAGCAGTAGTCCACCGAGCATCAGGACCATCTCGAACATGTGAGCAGGAGTGCAGAGGCGTCTCAAAATTGGTGCAGAGTGTTGAAAAAGTCGTTGATGGATAATAGCTGACTGGAAAATGAGCGACCCGATTCATTCTATATGGTAAAATGATCCGAAGAGAGCTCTGACCATTTTCTTCGACTGAGAAGCACAAATCGGGATGCTCAAGGCATTGGCCTACCGTCGAGAGAGAGGAGCCGCATGGAAGAGCCTGGACCGCGTTTTTCAAGGCGGGTCGAGCACTACCTTAAATATCGTCCGCACTACCCGCAGACCATCATTGAAGTCCTCAAGCGGGAATGTCATCTTACCCAGCATTCGCTCATTGCGGATATTGGCGCGGGAACAGGGATGTTGAGCGTAGTGTTTCTCACCAACGGCAATCGGGTGTTCGGTATTGAACCTGATCCAGAGATGCGTGCCGCCGCCGAATATGTGTTACGGGAGTATCCCACTTTCATGAGTATTGCTGCCACTGCCGAGGCGACCTCGCTGGCAGAGCATAGTGTTGATGTTGTCACAGCAGGTCAAGCCTTTCATTGGTTTGATCGCGAACGAGCGAGAAAGGAGTTTGCTCGCATCTTGGTACCCAGAGGATGGGTTGTGCTGGTCTGGAATAGGTAAAGAACCGAAGGGACGCCGTTCCTTGTTGCATTGGAGCAGTTTTGGCAGACGTACTTGACTCGCGAAGGGTTGCAAGCTGTAGCAACGGATCAGTATCTCACCCTCCTCCTGCAAGAAACGAATCCAGTCTATCGGTGGAGATTGGATACTGGGCGGACATCGCAAGAACTCATAGCACCCTTCTTTGGATCCGACGGATTCGCCATGCAGACGTTTGAGAACCCCCAGGTCTATGATTTTGAGGGTTTGAAAGGTCGCGTGTTATCTGGTGGGAGTGCTCCCCAAGCAGACCATCCACGTTACGCCCAGATGCTGGAAGCACTAGAGGCCATTTTCCAGATGCACCAAGTCAATGGCAACGTGACGATCGAATATGAAACCCAGGTCTGGTATGGCCAGCTCAGCAGAGGGTTGCAACACACTCCTGAAAGCTGATAACACTGCTGAAGCTCTCAAATTAAATTTGTCAGCGTCACTGCCAGAATTTGTAAACTATTCGTGGCGAGGTTTGTTGACACCTTTCCCCGTCATGTCCTATACTCAGGCCAGATGGTGTGTAGTGCGCTTCGGCGCACAGTGCTCCGGCTTCACCAAGCTCTGAGGAGGAGAGTTGGGTTCCTGAGCACGTTTCAACGGACGTGGTTCTGGACAGCACTCTATATGGCATGGAGACCTGGCCAGGGAAATGGCCCAATTGGGTCAGAGAACAAGAGCAAACCGATGAACGAAACACGGACGATTGTCCATCATCCCAGCCCGCCCCGGTCTGTCCGCATCCTGGCCAACACGATAGCGACGACCATCTTGCGTTCCCCATGGCATGGGATGAGGAGCGACCATCTCCTGCTTCTCACGTTTACCGGACGTAAGAGTGGTAAGGAGTTTACGACGCCGATGCGCTATGTGCAGGAGGGCGAAACCTTACGGATGACGGTGGTGTATCCCTGGTGGAAGAATCTAGTGGGGGAGGCCACAGTGCGTATCCTGTTGCGTGGGCAAATGCGCACCGGCACAGCGGAGGTGTTCCCTGAAAAAGATGGAGAGGTTGTGGTCAAGGTACACCTGAAAGAGTAAATACTGCTCTCCATATAAACGAACCGGCAGACAGTGCTTTGCGCTGTCTGCCGGTTCGTTTATATGGAGAGCGTGTCAGACCCTTACGCTCCTACATTATTTCAGCATCATTTGCGCGGCGTATTGGGCTGCTTGTACGAGCCAGAATGGGAGGAATGTTCCCATGGCAAAGGTGCCTGCCAGTGCCAGGCCAAGCGCGACCCACGAGAAGGCATCAAGAGGATTGGATGGCCTGGTTGGCTCAACGGTAACAGCACCCTTTGACGGTCTGGCTATTGTGGCTGTTGGTTTCACTGCCACTGCTGTACCTGTTCTTACTGCCGCCCGTTTGCTGGTGTTTTCAAGTGTGGCTGAGACCCTTTTTCCGGTAGAAGGTACGGGCGCGGCGGGTGCTGTGGTCGCGACTACAGGTTCTTGCTCCATGAACATCGTGGCTGCCACGCGCAGGTAGTAGTACATGCCCAGGACGCTGGCGAGCACACCAATGATCAGCAGTTCGGGATGTCCACCTTGTAGTGCGGCGAAAAAGATGTAGTATTTGGCGGCGAAACCAGACATGGGCGGGAAGCCAGCCAGCGCAAACATAAAGATGGCTAATATACCTGCCAGCAAGGGACGACGATACCAGAGGCCGCGAATGTCGCTATACGAGCTACCGCCGTTATCGACCCGTTCCAGGATAGAGACGACGCCAAAGGCACCCAGGTTCATGAATGTATAGCAGAGCAGGTAGAAGAGGATGGACGCGATCCCAACCGTGCCACCAACGACGACGCCGATGAGCAGGTACCCCGCGTGAGCAATGCTGGAATAGGCCAACATGCGTTTGACATTGCTCTGTACCAGGGCCAGGACGTTACCACCAACAATGGTCAGGATGGTGATGGCCCAGATAACGGGCTGCCAATCCGCCTGGATATGGAAGAAGACCACGTCAAAAACCCTGGCAAAGGCAATCAACGCGGCGGCTTTGGTTCCCACCGACATAAAGGCGGTGATGGGAGCAGGTGCGCCATCGTAGACATCGGGCGTCCATGCCTGGAAGGGGATGGCGGAAACTTTGAAGGCAAAACCTACCGCTAATAAGCCCATGGCGATCAGCAGCAACGGTGGAGCATGAAAGATGGGTGCGGATACGATCGTAGAGTGATCTATAGCTGCTGCTTTACGCGCCAGGAAAGAGCTTACTCCGGCAAACGAGGTGCTGCCGGTAGCACCGTAGGTGAGGGCGATGCCATAGAGCAGGAAGGCCGAGGCAAATGAGCTGAGCAGGAAATACTTCATGCCGGATTCTTGCGAACCCTTGCGACGTGTCACAAAGCTACAGAGGATGTAAAGCGAAAGTGAGAGCATTTCCAGTCCCACAAAAATGAGCAAGAAGTTGGTGGCAGCAGCCATCAGCATCATCCCGATGGTGGCAAGCAGGAAGAGAGCGTAGTATTCGCCTTGATGAACCAGGTTGAGTCGCTTCAAATAGGCGGGCGAGAGCAGTACGCCCAGGATGCTGGCACTCAGGATAATGATATAGGCGTAGAGCGAGCCATTATCTGAGCCGACCATCTGGTTAAAAGCGGTTAGCTGGTCCCCGGCGGCAAAGAGTATGATAGTGGCGATGAACGCACCAACCAATCCCAGTAGGCTCAAGACGGGCAAAACCACAAAATTCGTGGGGCCGCTATTTTTCAATCCTTTTTCTGACTGGGGCAAGAGCAGGTCTGTGATCATAATCACAAGGACCATCACCGCCAGTACCAACTCTGGTGCGATACGCCCCCAATCGGCGGTAGTCACTGTATAGGTAAATGTCATAAAATACTACCTCTAAACTCTGTGGTTTCCAGGGCGACCGCAAGGGTCGCCCCTACTATATTCGGTCGCCGCTTTCCGTAGGAAAGCGGCTCGTAGAGCCGCCTCGTGTATAGTAGGGGGGACCCCTGCGGTCGGCCTGGTGGGGAACTTCCTGTCCATAAATTTTCTCTCAAATCAATGCAATGGC
>JBPCJY010000053.1:0-64427 GCA_051004815.1 Ktedonobacteraceae bacterium | reverse complement strand
ATTCTGAGCGCAGCGAAGAATCTCTGGTCGGCCAGCAGACAGATTCTTCGCTGCGCTCAGAATGACAGCCAGGACTTCTCTCCAAATATCTGTCAAGTACAAATTTTATTTGACATTTCGCCAATCTGCTGGTATTCTTAGAACTAACAATTATATAAAGACTGACCCGCGTTGAGCGAACCTAGTATGAGAATGGCCCCGACAGCGATCCGATAGCTGGTGAGAGTTCGGAATGGATGTGCCATCTCAGAACCGCGTCGTGAGCGGCTGACCGAAGAAAGTCCGTACAGGGCAAGTAGGAGCAGGTGGGTGGTTCCCATGCAGCAACATAACCAGTAAAAGTGGTCACAAACCCTTCGTCACAATGTCGTGAGGAAGTTGCATTGGTGCGGAATGTGGCAATCAGGGTGGTACCACGGGAGTAGAATGAAATTTCGCTCTCGTCCCTTTCATTATTGATATGGGGGACGAGGGCTTTTTTTATGGCCTGGTTCTCTCCATCACTTTCGTCTCTTTCGTGTAAGGATGGATTGAATGGATACGACGAGCGTTTCAATTGTCAACGTGACCAGCTATACCGGTTTGGAATTGCTTCGTTTGCTGGCACAACATCCCCGATTTACTTTGGAGTCGGTGACGGCTCGCAGTGCAGTGGGCAAACGACTAGTGGAAGTTTTTCCACACTTGCTTTCACGGCCACATGTTAGTACAACAACACCTGCGGGGATTGACCCCGAACTTGTGATTGAGGAAGAACCGGCCCAAACCGACCTCGCTTTTGTCTGCTTGCCCCATGCAGCCGCAGCTAACGCGGTAGTAACGCTCCTGGAGCGCGGTACTAAAGTGGTAGACCTCTCGGCTGACTTTCGCTTGCGCAATGCTGATGTTTACGAGGAGTGGTACAAGCATACTCATCCCGCGCCAGCGTTATTAGAGACTGCCGTCTATGGTTTGTGTGAACGATATCGCGAGGATATTATGGGCGCTAGCCTGGTAGCTAATCCTGGCTGTTATGCCACCGCCGCTATTCTTGGTTTGCTGCCCGCCTTTGCCGCTGGGATTATTACATCTGATGTGATTATAGATGCGAAATCTGGTGTGAGTGGTTCTGGAAGGAGCTTGTCTCTGGGTACCCACTACGCGGAAGTCAATGAGGATGTCAGTGCCTATAGTCTCAGCGGCCATCGTCACTTGCCGGAGATTACCCAGGAATTGGCAGCAGGGGCAAGAGCGGGAAATCATCCCGTAGATAGCCCGCTGAGGATAACCTTTATTCCGCACCTTATGCCTATGACACGCGGTATCCTGGCAACCAGTTATGCAGAACTTAAGACCAATGCCGCCCAACCTGTCAAGACGACGGCGGATGTGCGCTCAATCTATGAAGAGTACTATGCTAACGAGCCATTTGTGCATGTAGTAGAGCAGCCACCGCATACTAAGTGGGCATATGGCAGCAATGATTGTTTCATCTATCCGACGGTGGATACGCGCACTGGACGTCTCATGGTGATTTCTTGCCTCGATAATCTTGTCAAAGGTGCCTCTGGTCAGGCAATACAGAATGCGAATCGACTCTATGGATTGGCGGAAACGACGGGTTTAGCGGCCATGGCAATGTACCCGTGATGTTCCGTAGAAGATGCGCGTTGTTTTGTTGTATAAAAAACATGTTTTGAGGAGAATAGAGGAGTAGACCCGGAATGGCTATTACATTTTCAATGACGCCCGAAGGCGATATTATCAATGATCATCATCTGATTGCCCAAGTATTGCGCGAGGCCCTGCCGTATATCGACTTTTTGAAGGGCAAGATACTCGTGATAAAATTAGGGGGAAGTACGCTTGAGCATCAGCGTAGCGTGTTGCAAGATATCATCTGGCTACGGGCATTAGGAGCGAATCCTGTGCTTGTGCATGGTGGTGGCCCGTATATCAATGAATGGTTGCAGAAATTGAACTTACCTACGCGTTTCATCAATGGTCTGCGTGTCACAGACGCGGCCACATTGAATGTGGTACGGATGGTATTGTTGGGTCAGGTCAACCAGGGCCTGGTGTCTATGGCCGCTCAATTAGGGGGACGCGCTATCGGATTGAGCGGTACAGACGGTAACATGATCCAGGCATGCATCAGCGACGAACAACTTGGATTTGTGGGCGATGTGACAACAGTTGACCCAATGCTTATGCAGATGCTCATTGAGCAGGAGTACATCCCGATCGTTGCGCCGCTGGGCCAGGGGCCGAATGGCACCTGCCTCAATATTAATGCAGACTTGGTGGCCGCCCATCTCGCGGGCGCATTGAACGCGGAGAAATTGATCTTCCTGAGCAACGTGCCAGGTATCTGTCGCAACGATGGCTCATTGATCTCTGAACTGGCTGAGCGGGAAGCGCGACAACTTATCAGTGAAGGGGTGATCCATGGCGGGATGATTCCAAAGGTCTCCGCTTGCCTTGATGCGCTGATGGCGGTACCGCGTGTTCATATCGTCGATGGTCGCGAGCCACATGTGTTATTGCGCGAATTGTTCACCGACCAGGGAGTCGGTACAATGATTCGCCGGAATGAATAGAGTTATAGAAAATGAAAAAGCGTGTTGAGCGGCTGCGTGGGATGCATGATCTTTTGCCCGATACCTATCAGCAACAGCGTTGGGTCACAGATCAACTGGGCGCATTTCTGGCACAGGCAGGCTATGTCGCGGTTGATACACCCATCCTGGAGCATAGTGATCTGTTTCTTGCCAGCTTTGGACAAGAACTGTGGCAGAACTTATATGCGTTTCGCTTGCATCAGCGCGAACTCTGCCTGCGCCCAGAATATACGGCGTCTATCTGTCGCCTGTACCTCGATCATTATCAGCAGCAGCCATTGCCCTTGCGTTTCCAATATGCCGGGCCGATTTTCCGCTATGAAGCACCGGGGCGCACGCGCTATCGTCAACACACGCAATTGGGGATAGAGTTATTTGGTGGACACGCGGCCTCGGCTGATGCTGAGATAGTACAACTGGCCTGTGATACGCTGCGTGAGTTGAACATCACGCACTATCGGCTGGAACTGGGACACATCGGTGTGGTGAGTGGCTTTATCAACCGCCTGCATCTCGACGATCACGCTGCGCGATTACTCCTCAGCTTGATGGAGCAAATTAGCCGTTCGGAGGCGGGAGAGCAACAGGCACAGGCACGGCTAGAAGCTTTGTATCCCCTTCGTCCAACGGAATTAGAGCGTGCTGAACATGTTGAAAGCGCAGCCACCACTACAGCCTCTGAAATCGAGGCTCGCTATATTGCATCGCTGTTGAGTGGGATCAGTATCTCTTTTGGCGATGATGCGGCACGCGATGAGGTGATTGAACGCTTTCTATGGAAGGTGGGGCGCAGTGAGCAGCGACGGCAAATCTTGCACGCGCTCGAATTTCTCCGTGCTTTACATGCTGTCTCAGGTGCGCCACCGGATGTCTTTCATGAGTTACGCGACCTTTTGCAGAGGTATGAACTGGATTCCGCGCCTTTGGCAGAGCTTGAACGATTGGTAGCAATTGTTGAGCAATGTGGTGTGCCACGCCAACAGATTGTGCTTAATCTATCGCTTGGACGCGGTGTCAGCTACTATACGGGTCTGGTATTTGAAATCCATGCACAGGACGAGGAAGGTTTTGACACACAACTATGCGGAGGGGGACGCTATGACCGCCTCATGCGTGCGGTTGGTGGTAATCGCGATGTCAATGCTTGCGGTTTTGCCTTTGGCATTGAACGCTTGCTATCGCATCTATCCAAGCAAACACTTCCTCAACTTGAGAAAACGCAAGCGTTGGTGGTGCCGATTAGTACACAAGACCTGCTCTATGCCTTGCAAGTAGGACGTGCGGCCCGTGCGCAAGGATTACAAACGGAAGTAGATGTGACCGGTCATGGTGTGGGAGCAGGTTTGAAATTGGCGACAAAACGGCAGATTCGCCTGGCCTTTATCGTAGGTGAGAATGAGCAACGAGCGGGTACGGTGACTGTGCGAAATTTGGAGACGGGGGAAGAACATGTCTCTCCTGTAGATACGCTGGTAGAGGACATGCCTGCAAAGGAGCAATGCCTGTGAAAGAGGCACCTGAAATACGTTTAGCTCTACCTGGCAAGGGAGCTTTAGAAGCGGCAACACTTGCCTTTTTAGCGGAATGTGGCATGAAGGTCAACCGCAGCAACCCGCGCCAATACCTGGCTCGCATTGGCGGTATGCCCGGCATCGAGGTGGTTTTTCAGCGAGCGGCGGATATTCCCACGCTGGTGCAGGACGGCGATGCCACGTTGGGCATCACTGGCTATGATATTTTGGCCGAGCATCGTGGTCATGGGGATGAAGACGACGACGAAGATAGCGACGATGATGATTTGATGGTCTTAGAGCGCGATCTGGGCTATGGAAGTTGCCGCCTGGTGGTTGCTGTTCCCGAAACGTGGATTGATGTCACGACCTGTGCCGACCTGTGGCACCTGGCAGGGTATTATATGACACAAAAAGGGCGTGGATTGCGCATTGCCACGAAATATCCCATCTTGACTGGCCAGTTTTTGCGCCGCCATGGCATCACGCACTGCAAGCTTGTCTCTCCGCATGGCGCACTGGAGGCCGCACCCCTGACAGACACGGCTGATTTGATCGTAGACTTGACCGAGACAGGGACAACCCTGCGTGAAAATCACTTGAAGCTGTTGGAAGATGGCACTGTCTTGCGCTCGCAATCATGCTTGGTGGCCAATGCACGACTCTTGCAACAACGCAAAGAGGCACTACACGCGGCCTCAATTATGCTAGAGTTGATAGAAGCTCGCATGCAGGCGCGAAATCGCTCAATGCTCACGGCACATATGCAAGTGGCAAACGCGGAGGAGATACAGCGCATCCGTGAGCAGCTAAAAGCGCGGGTCAAAGGCTTTGAGTTTCGCATCGCCAGTTCCAACGGCTATGAAAATAATGATAGCAACGTTCAGCAGGGGATTTCCTATAGCCATAGCCTATCAGGAATTGTGAATGTTGGGAGTAAAACGACAGAGTTGTTAGAAGCTGTCGCGGTACTGCGCTCATTGGGAGCTACACATATTGATATTACGCCGCTGACCTATCGTTTTGAGAAAGAGTCGATGAGTGTGCGCAGTTTGCATGAACGTCTGAAGAGGGTAAGAAGTTGAGAGCTTACGTTGAGTAATCTAGTCGTTTTTGACCTGGATGGTGTGATTACCAGTGAGGAGGCTTACTGGGATGCTGCTGGTCTGACGCTCCATGAGCTGCTCTATAGTCCTCGATACTGGAATATAGATGAGCAGCAGTTGGGGGCCGACGGTTGCTATCACCCCGCGATTACCGCGCAGGAGAGTCGGCGTATCAGCCGAATGCTATTTCCAGAAGCTGAAATTCTGGCTCTCAAGGCTCGCTCTATCAATTCTAATTGGGATACGTGCTATGCAACCACCTGTTTGCACCTGATTGACTTGCTCGCGCTATTGCCTTCTCTCGAGCCATTATTGCCGCTGCGCCCATGGGATAGCGATTGGCTGGCTGATTTTAGGGCGTATTTTGCGCATGCACGGCTCACTACCCCCCGCATCCCCATGGTACCCGCAAGGGGGCCTTTATCATCCCCCAGATGCGGCTCCCCTACCATGGACGAACGCGTTGCGCTTCCCACATTGTTTGAGACGTCGGTTTTCCAAGGGGTTGTTGGACTTGAGTTGATTAATCGTTTTGATGCGTATGCAAGCGAAGTGTTGGGATATGAGGTTCAAGGTGTATTTTCGCGCTACAGTCCGTTCTGGTTATTTTGCCGGAACATTTTTCAAGAGTGGTACCTGGGCGATCAATTGTATCGCGAGGCCTATGGGCATGCTCCTGCGCAGGAAGGCAAGCCGGGGTGTATTCATTTTGAGAAGCCTTTGCTACCTTCGAATATTGTGCGTTCAACACTGGAAACGCTGCGGCAGCAGGGCTATGTTTTAGGTTTTGCCACGGGACGAACGTTTCGCGAGGCCAGCTATCCGCTCAAGATGTATGGATTGTTGGCGTATTTTGACGAGCAACACTTTTCAACATACGACTATGTTGAACAGGCTGAGGCAGAACTACGTCTAGTGGACGATCAGACGCTGTTAGGTAAACCGAATCCATTTCAGTTGCTGGTTGCGCTCGACCATCGTTACCTGGATAGGGCAGCACGAGAGCATATACCGTTGCATGAGAGCTTCATCGTCGTGGGTGATTCGACGAGCGATATCCTTGGTGGGCGAGCTGCCGGAGCAATTACGGTTGCGGTGCTAACGGGTGCGCGAACGCCCGAAGCCCGTACACGGTTGGAACAGAGTCAACCTGATTTTATCATCGCGGATATGACGCAGCTACCAGAATTGCTCACTACAATTGATAGTTTGGCGACCATCCAGCGTCTACAATTCAGTGAGTTGGCAAAGGCGGAGCGGCTGCTACGACGCTGGTTTGATCGACATATGCACCTCCCGGTAGAGAGCGTTACTCTGACCCCTAAAGCTGTGTCTTTGAACTCGTTCAACGGTTTTTATCGCCTGGACGGGCAGGAATATTTTTTCAAGACCCACATCGAGGAAAAGGGCGTCCTGGAAGAGTACTATCATGCTGAGATGCTGAGCCAGGCTGGTTATAATATCGTCAAGCCGTTGCGAACGCTGCACGAGGAAGGACGGCAGATGGTCATTTATCCAGTCGTGCATTGGCCAGTTATGTTTGATCTGATGCAAGCGGTCGAGACCAATACTACTGAAGATGTGACATTAGAGATGTTGGTGGCTGCCGAAAGACGAGAATGTTCACACTTACTTGCAATCTATGAAAAAACTTTGTCTCATACCAATGCGCATGAAAATGCTCGTGCTCCTATTCATCAACTTTTCTGGCATCGTTTGGCGGGAGAAAGACTGAAAAGCTTTTACGCGGGAAAGCATGTTGCATTGCCTGGACAAGGTGGTACGCAAAAATCACAGGATAGCATCTCTTTTGAAGAATTGCTAACATGCACCTGGACGATTCAGGGATCGCTTACCAATAATACAACGCCTGCGCTGACGCTTGGGGAGTTGATAGAACGTGCTAAAACAGTGCTCAATCCAGCACAGGAGGCCATGACCGTTGTTGGACATGGCGACGCACATTTTGGCAATGTGTTTCTCGAAAAAGAGGGGCAAGATACGTACCTCTATTTCGACCCCGCTTTTGCCGGTCGTCATTCACCATGGCTCGATGTCGTCAAACCACTTTTTCATAATGTCTTTGCAACGTGGATGTACTTTCCGCGGGAAATTGCGCGAGACTTGCAGCTAAGTGTAACGCAACATGATAGACATATTTTTGTGGAGCACAATTATGTGCTGACGCCACTGCGCCAGGCAATGTTGGAGACAAAACGAGATTGCTTGCTAAAGCCGCTTAAGGAGATATTACGCTCACAGCATGCATTAGATGAGCATTGGGCAGATACCTTGCGTTTCGCCTTGATGTGTTGTCCACTATTAACGGTGAACCTGTTGGACGAACAATGTATGCCACCAGTTATAACCTGGCTAGCGTTGTCGCTGGCGGTAGAAATGGGCAACCTGGCTGGAATTGGAGCGGAAAAACAATGATCGCCATTATTGATTATGGTGCGGGCAACATTCGTAGTATCGAGAAGGCCCTGGAATATGTCGGCGCGACAGTGCAGGTGACTGATGATCCTGCTGTTGTGGCTAATGCACAGGCGGTTGTATTACCTGGGGTTGGTTCAGGCAGGGCAGCCATGGAGCGCATGGTGGAACACGGATTAGATGATGCTATTCGTTTGGCGACACGGCGAGGCAAACCGTTCCTGGGCATCTGCCTGGGCATGCAACTGTTGGCAGATCATCATGCCGAGGGCGAAGTCGATGGGTTGGGTCTCTTTCGCGGCGCAGTGCGGCGTATCCCCTATGGCCCCAAAATTCCGCATATGGGCTGGAATACGGTAAGCCCACTGCAACGAAATTTAGCGATCTTCGCCGATATTTCTTCCGCGGCATATTTTTATTTCGCGCACTCTTATTACGTCGAACCACAAGATCAGCAAGGGGTGGCTGCCATCACCGACTATGGCTCACCCTACTGTAGTGTGATTGTGGCTGAACATATCTGGGGGACACAGTTCCATCCTGAAAAAAGTGGCGCAGCGGGATTGCAACTACTCAAGAATTTCATTAAGTGGGTTAAAAAGGCGTGAGCAGATGATTATTCTTCCGGCGATTGATATCAAGGATGGGCAGTGTGTGCGGCTATTCCAGGGAGATTATGATCAGGTGACGACGTATGATACTGATCCTGTGCGGGTGGCCCAACGCTGGCAGGAGGCGGGTGCGAGCTGGTTGCATGTGGTTGATCTGGATGGTGCTGCCGTTGGTCATCCTGTCAATACCGCTATTATTGCGAGCATGCGGAATACGACCTCGCTGCATATAGAGGTAGGTGGAGGATTGCGTTCGCTGGCTTCTATCGAGCAATTGTTTGACGTAGGTATTGATCGCATCATATTGGGGACGATAGGCTTGAAAGATCGGCCGCTATTGGAGGAGGCAGTACAACATTGGGGCGACCGGATCGCGGTGGGACTTGATGCACGCGATGGCTGGGTAGCAACGTTAGGGTGGCGCGAAATATCGCAAACACGAGCCATAGATTTAGCTACTGAATTGAGCAACGCAGGTGTGAAACGCTTCATCTATACCGATATTGCTCGTGACGGCGCATTGAGTGGGCCAAATGTTGCGGCATTGCGTGAGATGCAGCAGGTGACAAGTGGTACATTAATCGCCTCTGGCGGTGTCAGTGCGCTGGACGATTTGCGCTCTATCGCGGCATTGGGGATTGAGGGTGCCATTGTAGGCAAGGCCATTTATACAGGGAATGTTGACCTGGCGGTGGCGATCCAGGAGTTCGAGAGGCAGAGATAGAGAGTTATGCTGACAAAACGTATCATTCCCTGCCTGGATGTGGCGGCGGGAAGAGTTGTCAAGGGTGTCAATTTCGTCAATCTTCGCGATGCTGGGGACCCGGTAGACCTTGCTGTATTCTATAATGCAGAGGGAGCGGATGAACTGGTTTTTCTTGATATTACTGCCTCCTATGAGAATCGCGCCACTATGCTGGATGTTGTGCGACGAACTGCGGAACAGGTATTTATCCCTGTGACGGTGGGCGGCGGTATTCGCAGCGTAGAGGATATTCGTGCTACTCTGGGGGCAGGGGCTGACAAGACCTCGCTCAACACAGCAGCAGTGCAGAAGCCAGAACTGTTACGGGCTGGAGCCGAACAATTTGGGGCGCAATGTATCGTGTTAGCTATTGATGCTCGTGCTAACCCTGCCATGCCGAGTGGCTACGAAGTATTTATTCATGGTGGACGTACTCCCACGGGCATGGATGTAGTAGAATGGGCGCAGCAGGGTGTGGCCCTCGGTGCGGGAGAAATCCTTTTGACCAGTATGGATCGTGATGGCACGCAGCAAGGTTATGATCTTCCGCTCAATGCGCTGATCTCCGCTACAGTTGCGGTACCGATCATTGCATCAGGCGGCGTGGGTACCCTGGAACATTTCTATGACGGCTTGACTGTGGGAGGTGCTGATGCAGTGCTAGCCGCGACCATCTTTCACTACGGCCAGTTCCGTATTGCTGATGTGAAGAACTATTTGCAGACGAGAGGGGTGACAGTACGACCATGTTGAATTTTGACCGTGAGGGACTCATTCCGGTGGTAATTCAGGACACTACGACAAATGACGTGCTGATGGTAGCCTTTATGAACCAGGAGGCGTTGTATTTGACGCGACAGACAGGGTACACGCACTTTTTCAGCCGCTCGCGCAATACGATATGGCGCAAGGGCGAACAATCCGGCAATACACAGGAAGTACGCGATATCTACGTCAATTGCGAAGAAAACAGTCTGCTTATTAAGGTATTGCAACATGGTAATGCAGCCTGCCACATGGGCTATCACAGTTGTTATTATCGTCGCCTCCAATCCGATGATAGTTATGAAGAGGTGGCGGAACGCATCTTTGACCCTGAACTTGTCTATAGTGGCGCAAAGGGACATACTTTAACTGAGGATAATGAACTTCCTATAGCCATGGAATACAAAAACAACGCGACACAGCAAAAACTTGAAACTGAACTCCGCCAGTTATACAACGTCTACCTCTATCTACGCGACAATGACATGAGCGAGGAATCAAACACCTCGCGACTTCTGCAAGAGCACAGCCATAGTTATCTGGTTACACGTTTGGCTGATGAACTCCAGGAATTGGCCGGTGTGCAGACTGGAGAACATATCCACTCCGGCAGGGAAGAGGATACTATTTTGGAAGGTAGCCAGGTGAGCTATTGGCTCTTCCTACTGGCTTCCACCCACAATTTGAGCTATGACGACTTCATACCCCACTCCTCGATTATGAGCGGATACCACGAGCAGTATAGTGAGGGAAAGTCTATAGAGCTACAGCAAGATTGCCTCAGCTTGCTGACTGCGAACGAACTGAACACGATTGTACAGGGATTGCACCTGGGTTTTGCTCTCGTTGGTTGGGCTTGCGCCGAGGCAAAGATCAACCCATTAGCCCCAGCAGAGTTTGATTTGGAGCAGATGCGGAGGAAGGGATTAGTGAGGTAGGCCACCACCGATTGCTCTTACAGAGATATTACGAAACGAACGGAAGAAGGGATTCTTATGCGCCATCATCTTAGCATTGATACCAGTATTTTAGAGCACTATCCTACGTATAGCCTACTCATAATTTATACCGAAGGACTTACCAATAGACCCAGCAACGCCGAGAGTTGCGCGTTGTTGAGAGCGGCAGAACAGCAATGTCGGGCAACACTTGCACCGGAGACGTTGACGGCTCAGTCGCACATCGCTGCCTGGCGAGATGTCTATAGGAGCTTTGGTGCGAGACCGAAGAAATATCCATGTTCGCTTGAAGCACTGCTGGCCCGTGTCCTCAAAGGGCAGGAGCTGCCACAGATCAATCAACTGGTCGATATATATAATGCCATCAGTTTGAAGCATCTCCTTCCTGCTGGTGGCGAAGACTGGGATCGCATCAGCAGTGAGCTCCGTTTAACATTTGCCACTGGAAGCGAACCATTTGTCGCTATACAGGAAGGACAGGAGGCAGTAGTCTATCCTGAGCCGGGGGAAGTCATTTGGGCTGACAGCGAAGGCGTGACATGTCGCCGTTGGAATTGGCGACAATGCCGCCGCACGCAGCTCACTACTGAAACAGGTGCAGTATATTTTGTGCTGGATCGCCTCGCTCCCTATCCAATAAAGGCTTTAAAGGCGGCAGGAGAAGACCTCATGCAGCAGATTGCACATGTTTGTCCAGGGGCTACGATGACTGTAGAGTTGCTGGGAGCGGAAGGGTAAGCGTGAAAGGAGATGGGACGGATGGAAAGGCTCGCGAGGGAACAACAAGAAAAAGTAAGGAGGAAACAACATGACAGAAACCAGTGAAATTTGGACTGGCAAAGCCAGCAGCTATGATCGGGTGCGTCCGACACCACCACCGGCTTTGCTCGATCTGCTGACGCAGTTGATTCAGATGCCGCATCCCGCCCTGATGGTGGATTTGGGCAGCGGGACTGGACTGTCCACCGCGATCTGGGGTGAGCGGGCCGAGCGGGTGATTGGGATCGAACCCAATGCCGACATGCGGAAAGAGGCCATACGCAAAGTCGAGGACCATCCCTACGCGGCACATATCGAGTATCGAGAGGGAGTTGCTCATCAGACGGGCCTGCCTGGTGGGTGCGCTGATATCGTCACTGCTGCCCAATCATTCCACTGGATGGAACCAACTGCGACTCTGGCCGAGATCGCTCGGATTCTCCGACCCGGAGGACTCTTTGCGGCGTATGACTATGATTGGCCACCAACCATCCATTGGGAGCTTGATTGGCTCGCTCAGGAGGTTGGTAAGAGCTTAGTGGAACGTGTTCGGGAGCGCGGGCTGCCTCAGAACCTAAAGCTGTGGTCGAAGGACAGGCATCTCGACCACATGCGCGAGAGTGCTCACTTCCGCTTCACCCGTGAGGTGTTGCTTCATCATATCGAGCAAGGAGACGCTACACGGTTTCTTGAGATGACGCGGAGCAATGCGTTCAGCTTCACCGAACAAGAGATCAGTTTTGATCGCCTCAGCAGTGCTGCGTTCCAATCTCTTGGGTCTGAACCCATCCCCTGGTATGTGAGTTACCGAGTCCGCATCGGTGTCAAGTGAGTGTGGGGATGTGAAAAAGCAAGCCCATTGTGCTTTGCTCGCATGACGGGCTTTTCTCTCTTCTTTCCTTGAGTGTATCTCATTGCGCAACCCGTGGGCTTGACGGTTCCAAATGGCTATTCTATGTCCTCCTTCTCCCCTGTTTTCCTCCCATTTCAGAAAATATTGGTTGTCTCCATCTGAGTGCCAGTCCTCTTTTCTCCTATCATGAAACGTTGTCGTGCTTTCGTTCGTTGCACGCTATAGAGGCATGTTTCGGCCATAGCCGAAGTAATGAGAGAGGGCATCCATATTATATACTATCTAAAGTATTTCGTTCGATGCCGAAGTAGATGAGGTTAGTGCGATATAGGGAGAGGAAGGAGACGCTAGAAGCATGCTCTAAAAGAGTCAAAGAGTCCAGAGACCTTTCAGGATGACTGCTTCTGATATTGACGATCCAGGACGCCTAGCAAATCGAGAAAAGCTTGAACGAGCAGATGGTTCGACAATCGATAGTAGACAGCTGTTCCCTGTTTGCGAGTCGTGACCAGGCGCAAATCGGCAAGCTGATGTAGATGCTCAGAGATGGTCGCATTGCTTAATCCCAGTGCTTGCGCAATCTCTCCTGAACGTCGCTCATAGAGAACAGATGGATCTTTTCCGCTCGTCTCCGCAAGCAGTTCCAGAATAGAGCGGCGACTTGGATCGCATACAGTGGAAAGAAAATAATCCACATAGGCATCTTGTTCTGGTGGCCGACGAGGAGTGCTAGCACGAGGGTGATTCAATCTCGCGGCTGCCGTCTTCTTTCGAGACATCATGATATATGCTCCCTTCTTTCAATAGTGGGAGAACCTTGAGACAGAGGGAACTAGAATTTCCCTGCTCTATATCTTATAACCGCTTATCATATCTTATGATAACATATTACAGTGAAAGGATGAGGCCCATATGCCATCCTATCTCACGACAGCTGATGTGGCAACGCGTCTTGGCGTCAGTCTCGATACCGTTCGTCGCTGGTTGCGTAGTGGTGAGTTGAAAGGTACTCCTTTTGGTCGTGCGGGGTACCGTATTGAGGACGCGGATTTCCAGGCTTTCTTTCAGCAGCGTCGTCGGCAATCCCAGGAACTTGTTCCCTCTCTGCCTGAACACGCGGCTCTCGCGGAATTCATGAACGCTGTGGGGCAGGAATTGCGCACGCCACTGACGACAACGCGAGGCGCACTCCAACAGGCGCGGCGTCTTCTCCAGCGTGCGCTGGAGTCTCCTGCGCCAGATAATGCTCGTGAACTGCTCACCAAACTGCAAGACTTGCTGTTGCGAGCAGAGCGGCAGATGGGCGCGGAAATGCGGCTGGCAGAAAATTTGCTCGATGCTGCTCGCATTGAGACAAATACGCTGGAACTCTCTCTTGTATGGTGTAATCTGACAGAACTGGTGCGAGAAACAGTCGCGCAACAGCAAGAACTTGCAGCCCACAGAACATTCGAGCAGGAACTACCGTTTGATGATCTGGTAGCGGTGATAGCCGATGCAGACCGCATCAAGCAAGCTCTGGCACACTACCTTATCAATGCACTCAAGTTTTCTCCTGCTAATCAAGCAATCAAGGTCTCGTTGGAAATACGTGATGCCCAAGCCTATATAGCGGTGCAGGATAAGGGACCAGGCATCCCAATATCCGAACAAGAGAGAATCTGGGAACGCTTCGGACAAGGTCAGCGGCAGGCTAGTGGACTGGGGCTGGGATTATACATTACCAGGGCAATTATCCAACAGCACCGGGGACAGGTGGGAGTGGAAAGTCAGATCGAGAAGGGAGCAACATTCTGGTTTATTCTCCCACTGGCTGAAGAGACATGGCAGTGAAGATAACGTTTGCATCACTATTGTGGAATAAAACGAGGGAAAAGCAGCGTTGTAGTAAAGTAATGATTTTATGATGAAAATTATTTTATATCAGCGGAGTGTCTTTCCATGTATCGTTCTTCCATCAACCCAAAGATTAGTGTTAGTATCGTCTTCGTCGCCGCCATGTTCATGAGTATCATGGACTCAACAATTGTCACTGTTGCCCTTCCTTCGTTGAGTCGCCAGTTCAACGCACCCGGCACTTCAATCGACGCGGTGGTCGTCGGTTATCTTGTCAGTCTTGCCATTATTATCCCTGCTTCTGGATGGTTGGGTGATCGCCTGGGTACCAAGCGTATTTTTCTGTCCGCGCTAGCACTCTTCACGCTAGCATCAGCCCTGTGCGGACTGGCATCGAGCCTACCAATGCTCATCGGTTTCCGCGTTTTACAGGGTATAGGTGGCGGCGCGATGACCCCCGTAGGAACCGCTATTCTCTATCGCACCTTCCCACCAGCAGAACGAGTGCAGGTAGCGCGTATCCTCAACATACCAACGGCTCTTGCTCCTGCTACGGGGCCGGTGATTGGCGGCTTGCTCATCGATAAGTTGTCGTGGCACTGGATATTCTATGTCAATGTCCCAATAGGCATTGCCGCTTTTCTATTCGGTATCATTTTCTTACAAGAGTTTCACGAGCGTAGTGCTGGCTCTTTCGATTCGGCTGGTTTCCTGCTGGCTGGCATCGGTCTCGCTTTGACTATGTATGCCTTGAGTGAAGGGCCAAGTTTTGGCTGGACATCTGTCAATATCCTGAGCAGTTTAAGCATCGGTCTCGTCTGCATGGCTGTCTTCGTCTTTGTCGAACTGCGCTCCACGCATCCCATCCTGGACTTGCGCCTGTTTCGCAACCGAGTATTCCGTACCGGTAATCTCATCTCGTTGTTCTCTGGAGCCGGTTTTCTTGGTTTGCTCTATGCTGGCCCTTTGTTCCTGCAACAAGCCCGTGGCGTTTCGGCACTGACCTCTGGTCTGACCACATTCCCTGAAGCAGTGGGCGTGCTGGTCGCCACCCAGATCGTCACACGCCTCTATCCCGGCGTTGGGCCACGCCGACTTGTTGCTGGAGGACTCACGGGTGTCGCGATTGTCATGGCATTGATGAGCTTGATAGGGCAAGATACATCCCTCTGGCTGATGCGTGCCTTGATGTTCCTTACCGGTGCTGGTATGGCCTTCTCATTTACCTCTGTACAAGCGGCCTCCTACGCGACCATCTCGTCGGCACAGACAGGGCAGGCATCAGCACTCTACAACGCACAGAGGCAGATCGGTGCCTCGCTTGGTGTTGCCCTGATTAGCAGTGTCATCAGTGCCGTAGGTTTGACGCAGCTGAGTACAACTGGTATAGCTGTACCAAACTTCACAGCCTACCATGCTGCATTCATTGCTTCAGCCGTGCTCGCACTCATTGCTGCCGCTATTGGGCTGACTATGCATGATAGCGATGCCGCGGCCACCATGCAACCCAAAACGAGACAGGCTCAGCAAAAAATCATCCCCGATCAAGTACTGGGCATAGAACAGCCCCATTTGGCTTTCAATCAAGATGTGCATGCAAACACCTCATCAGAACGTTTTGATTAGCTCATTTAGAGACTGCTGTTCATTATAAGCCCTACGTTAATAATGCCATTATAGAAAGTGTATGCGCGAAATGAACAGAAGAAAAGAAATCATCAACGAATACAAGGACCGCAAGCTCTCTGGCGGTGTCTACACGATAACCAATACGCTGAGCGGGAAGTATCTTCTAAGCCATGCCGCGAACCTGAAAAGCGTGCAAAACCACTTTCAATTCGCAGTGACCACTGGTTCCACTGTTCATCCTAAACTGCAAAAGGATTGGGAGGAGTTAGGAGCTCAAGCATTTACGCTTGAAGTCCTTGAGGAACTCGAACAAGGACCCACCCAGAGCCTGGCCGAATTTATGGACGACCTGAAAACACTTGAGCAATTATGGCGTGCAAACCTCGATGCGTCAAAAGAATATTGATGTGACAAGATCATCAGTTCTACTTATGTATCGTTTCTCATCATTCCTGTTCTCTCTCCGATAATAGACCATAAAACATGCAACCATCTGCTTACGTATAATAGAAACGTAAGCAGGCGGTTGCATGTCAAGTCAGCATGCTATACTACATTTTTCCTAACACGACCTCAACCGTGTAAGCTTCCAGCTTCTTGGCGGAAGTTGGAGAGACCTTCTCGCGGTAGACTTCGGTGAACGAGGGTTTATCCTGCTCATCAATGGAGACGAGCAGGTTGTCGGCCAGCGTTTCGGAGCATAAGACTTCGCCATAATGGAGAAGCGTCTGGGCCAACTCGGCATTGGTGTAGAAGGCCAATCCGATGTGATCCTCGATGCTGAAACCGGCCTTTTTGCGCATATCTTGCACGTAATGTGTCAGGTCGCGTACAAGACCCTCTTCACGCAACTGAGGTGTGATCGTTGTTTCCAGAGCAACGATATAGCCACGTTCCTCGGCGGTTACAAAGCCTGGTTGTGCAGTAGCGATTACTTCAACTTCATCCGAGGTAAGTTCTACCTGCTGACCATCGATGGTGAAGTTCAATGTCCCTGTCTCATTGAGCAACTTAGCAGCCTCCTGCGTGCCATGAGCATCCAGGGCTTTGAATTTCTTCAGGATTTTCTGTACTAGCGGACCATATTTTGGCCCCAGTACCTTCACCTGCGGCTTTAGCGTATAGGCCAGCATAGTGCTGTCACTGGCAATCAACTCCAGGCGTTTGATATTCAGCTCTTCCAGCACCTGCTCGCTGAGACGCATGACGGCCTCTTCCTCGGCCAGACTGGGAACACGCACATAAAGCGCGTTCAAAGGCTGACGCACCTTGATCTGTGCCTTTTCACGGGCGGAGCGACCAAGTCCAACGAGGCGCATCACCAGGTGTGTCTCATTGGTCAATTGCTCATCAATCAGGTCTTCCTGCACCTGGGGCCAATCACAGAGATGCACGCTAAAGGGTGCTTTGTCGTGTACGCTGCGCACAAGGTTCTGATAGAGTTCTTCCGTCATGAAAGGCATGAAAGGAGAAAGCACAGTGACCAGCGTGGTCAGGCACTCATAGAGTGTGAGATATGCCGCCAGCTTGTCATTGTCCAGTTCAGTTTTCCAGATGCGCTCACGACTGCGCCGCAGGTACCAGTTGGAGAGGTCGTCAAGGAATGCTTGTAGGGCCTCTGCTGGCTTAACGGTATCATACTGTTTCAGCCCGTCGTCCACTGCACGAATAGTCTGCTGTAGCTCGGAGAGAATCCAGCGGTCTAGCTCACTGCGCTGGGCTACAGGCAAATGGTGCTGTATTGGATCAAACTGGTCGATGTTGGCGTAACTGACAAAGAAACCATACACATTCCAGATTTTATCCAGTGTGCGGCGTACCAACATCCATTTCTCGCTCAATCGCACAGGCAAGCCCGTTTGTGCTGACTTCTCCAGATCTTCCTCCGTGGGAATACGGGGGAAGTTGAGGTTTTGCTCAGGCACATGGTTGGCATAGAGCCAGCGCATGGTGTCGGAGCCGATGCGCTCGGCAGCGTCATCGAAGACCACCGAATTGCCCTTTGATTTGTGCATCGGCGTCCCGTCCTCACCCATCAGTAAGGCATAGGCAAAGAGTGACTTGAATGGGGCGGTGTTCTCAAGCACAGTACTCATCACCAGCATCGAGTAGAACCAGTTCTTGAACTGGCCAGGGAAGGACTCGGTAACAAAGTCGGCGGGGAACCACTGCTCCCAATAGGCATGATCGGTGCGGTAATGCATCGTCGAAAAGGGGACGATGCCGGCATCGAGCCAGGGGTTGCCGACATCTTTGATGCGTGAGACCTCCGCGCCACAGTTTTTACACTGGATTTTGACGGCATCAACCCATGGCCGATGTGGAGAATGGCCCTCAAACACGTTCCAACCGGCTACAGCGCGTTCTTTGAGTTCATGTTCGCTGCCAACAACCTCGAAGGTGCCACACTGTGGACAATCGTAGATGGGCAGTGCCAGGCCCCAATAGCGTTTCTTGGAGATCATCCAATCGTCCATGTTGCGCAGCCAGTCCATCTCTCGATCCAGGCCAAAGGCGGGGACCCAGGTGATTTGCTTGACGATATCCATGATCTCGTACCGCAGTTGATCCATGGAGATGAACCACTCGTTCACTAGACGGAAGATCAGTTCGGTCTTACAACGCCAGCAGGTTGGATAGCGATGCTTATAGTTTTGTGGGCGGTAGAGCAATCCCTTCTGAGCCAGGTTGTCCGCGACCTGTTGCCCCACGCTGGACGCGCTCTGCCCGGTGAGCCAGTCGTAACCTTCGAGGTAGACGCCAAATTCGTCTACTGGTGCTACGACAGCCAGATTAAACTCTTTCGAGAGACCAAAGTCCTCACGACCACAACCTGGAGCGATGTGGACGATGCCTGTACCTTCTGTCGCGCTGACTTCTTTCCATGGCACGACGGTATGCACTACATCTTTCTCCGCAGGAAGCTCATCAAAGGGGCCGCGATAGCTCCAGCCCACCATGTCACTACCCTTGAGGGTTTCGACAACATGATAGTCCCCTTTGTTGCGACCCTTGAGGGCTTTTAACAGAGGGAGGAGATCTTCTGCCAGGTAGTAAAACTCACCATCCTGTTCAACTTTAGCATACGAGAGATCGGGATGAACGGCGGCAGCGACGTTGGCGGCTAACGTCCATGGTGTCGTTGTCCAGGCCAGGAGATACTCGCCAGGGCGATCAACCAATGGAAAGCGTACATACAGGCTGAGGTGGCTGATTTCTTTGTATCCCTCTGACTCCATTTCCATATTGGAGATGCCGGTGGCACAGCGTGGACACCAGGGCATGACGTCATGCCCCTTGTAGATCAGGCCGCGTTCCTGACACTTTTTCAGGAATGACCAGATGGTATAGTTATTTTCATCCGAGAGGGTATAGTAGTCATGACCCCAATCCATCCAATAGCCCAAGCGGACGGATTGCTCACTCTGGCGTTTGGCGAA
The DNA here is from genome assembly GCA_051004815.1 of Ktedonobacteraceae bacterium. Lineage (GTDB taxonomy): Bacteria > Chloroflexota > Ktedonobacteria > Ktedonobacterales > Ktedonobacteraceae > JBBQXY01. The sequence goes on along the minus strand of JBPCJY010000053.1, from coordinate 45,177 downwards.
TTTGAAGACGCGCTCTTTACAACGTTGCACGAACTCGTCGATACCATACGCCTCGATATCGAGCTTGGATTTCATGCCAAGTTCCTTTTCGACTTCAACCTCGACCCAGAGGCCCTGACAGTCAAAGCCGTTTTGATAACGCTGCTTGTAACCCTGCATCGTTTTGACGCGCTGGTATAGGTCTTTATAGCTGCGTCCCCAGGCATGATGAACTCCCATGGGGTTATTCGCGGTGATAGGACCATCCAGGAACGAAAACTGCTTGTCGCTGTGCTCATTGCGGGTGAGGTACATGCGCAAGACGCCGTTAGCGTCCCACCATTGTTGGATGGTCCGCTCTAGCGCGGGATAATCCACGCGGTCTGCCGCCGTCACTGGTTTGAATACACTGGATTTCACAGACACTTCAGCCTCCTCTATAGGACAACACTTCTGGTCATCCTGTCGCCTTTTCTCTTGCTCTTATTTATCTAGCTTGTTAACATAATTTCCAGACGTTTATTGATCTTGCCCTTATTTTCGGTTTTGGTAATGTGGATGCCGCCAACTTCTTTTGTATGGGCAACATGGGTGCCGCCATCGGCTTGCAGGTCAAGTCCGACAATCTCGACGATACGTATCTCTTCGATCCCTGGTGGCAACAGGTTAATCTTTGTGCGTATCAAGTCGGGTATGGCGAAAGCCTTTTCGCGTGGCAGCGTATACACTTTAATGGGATAGTCGGCCTGTACCGCTTCATTCACTTTTTTTTCGATGTAGGCTATACGCTCTTTATTCAGGTTTTCCATGGCAAAGTCCATACGCGCTCTGTCAGGATACATTTGCCCCCCAGTGACCTGCACGCCGAACTCTTTCCAGATGGTGCCGCAGAGAATATGTAGAGCAGTATGGGTGCGCATCATTTTATAGCGAAAATCCCAGTCAATGGTTCCAACAACTTCGCTTCCGACCGGTGGCGGGGTGCAACTCAGCATGTGCCAGACAATGTCATCGCGTTTATTCATGGCAAGCACACTGGCTTCAACCTGATAATCATCCCATGAGATTGTGCCATGGTCTGCCATTTGGCCACCGCCGCCGGGATAAAAGACGGTGGCGTCCAGGGCCACTTCGTCGCCTTCTACCGCGACAACTTTGGCTGTACATTCAAAGGTAAAGCTGTTTGCGTGGTAGAGCAATTTTGTTTTCATGCTGCTGCTCTCCTAAATAAAATTTACTCAATAAAAATCCCCTCGCCCAACATACATAGGGACGAGAGGAACTCCCGCGGTACCACCCTCATTAGCCATGTATGTACATTGATTTCATGGCTCACTTGGTTTCATTGCATCACCCACAAAGGGGGATAGCAGTCCTTTATGATAACGGAAAGGTTCCGACCGAGTCTACTCTTCTTGTTCGACCGGTGGCTCAGGAATGATGTTCGGGACGCACGCTTGATCCGGTTACACCTGACCCGGATTCTCTGTGACAAAACGCTGCGACCTACTGGTTCCTTCATGGCCTGTCATTTGTTCCTACTCAGTATAGCAGGAATTGGCTCATATGACAAGCAGGAATGTACGCGTTATTGTGATAAAATACAATATAGTTGGAGCTAACAGAAGTATCCCTTTGAACACACTGCCTGCTAGCCGTTTATCAACTTCGATGTTAAAACTAAAGGAAATATAATGCGCGACCTGGAAACATTTTATGGGCCCAATGCAGGCTATGCCCTGGAATTATATGATCGATATCTACAAAACCCCGCCAATGTTGACGCAGTGACACGCGCCATGTTCGATACATGGACACAGGAGGAAGTAGCACCACGAGCGGAACCACAGCTGCAAGAGAGTACGCCACTGCAAGTGTCGCGTGTCGTCTCTGCTTCAGAACTCGCTCATGCTATTCGCGAACGCGGTCATCTTGGCGCACACCTCGACCCTTTAGGCACCGAGCCATTAGGTGATCCGGCTCTGTTGCCTGAGACCCATGGTATTACCGATGAAGACCTGGCCCAACTGCCACCAACAGTAGTGGGTGGACACGCTGGCGAGCAGGTGCGGAACGCGCTTGAGGCAATTACGAACCTGCGAGCAATGTACTCTGGTACCATCAGCTATGAATTTGACCAGGTGAAAAGTCCTGTGGAGCGCGGTTGGCTGCGTGATGCCGTCGGCTTGCACCTGTATCAGGAGACGCAGGGACCGTCAGCCAGGCGCAAACTGTTGCAACGGCTCACTCAGGTAGAAGTGTTTGAACGCTATCTGCATCAGACGTTCCCCGGCCAAAAACGTTTCTCCTTGGAAGGAACCGATGCATTGGTTCCTATGCTCGATGAGATTATAGCGGGTGCGATTGAGTCTGGCACCTATGATGTCATTATTGGTATGGCACACCGTGGTAGGCTCAATGTATTGGCACATGTGCTGGGCAAACCTTACCGCGATATACTGGCGGAATTTGGTCACGCCAGGCACGAAGAAGGCGTTCCATTAACGGATACCTTTGGTTTTGGATGGACGGGAGATGTCAAATACCACTTAGGGGCCGAGCATATCCTGGGCGAAGGGGTATCGGTCGATCTGCGCATCGTGTTGTCACCCAACCCTAGCCACTTGGAGTTCGTCAACCCGGTGATTGATGGTATGGCAAGAGCATCACAGGAAGTGACGAAGGCAGCGGGTAGCCCATTGCTGGAGGTAGATCACGCTTTACCGGTGGTTATTCATGGTGATGCCGCGTTCCCCGGTGAGGGTGTTGTCGCGGAAACATTGAATTTGTGGCATCTCAAGGGTTATTGGGTTGGTGGTACTATTCATATTATTGTGAATAACCAGCTTGGCTTTACCACTGAACCAGAAGATAGCCGTTCCACCCATTTCGCCTCAGACCTGGCGAAAGGGTTTGAGATACCCATCATCCATGTCAATGCTGATGATCCAGAGGCTTGTCTGACTGCGGTACGTATGGCCCATGCCTACCGTGACCATTTCCATAAGGATATTCTGATTGACCTCGTGGGGTATCGGCGCTGGGGCCACAACGAGGGTGATGAGCCAGCCTTTACGCAGCCACGCATGTATGAGATTATCCGCTCTCATCCAACAGTACGCACACTGTATGCACAGCACCTTGAACAGCAGAATATTCTCACGCAAAAAGAGGCCGATGAGATGGTTAAGGACGTATTTTCGGTGTTGGGACAAGCCAAGCAAGAGGCTGATGCCGGACTTCATCTCGAGCAAGACGAGTCAAATGGTCTCAATGGCGACGGGCATTTTGATGACCCGGAAGAGCCACCTGCCGTTTCGGCTGAACAGCTTACCGCCTTCAATAACGAATTGCTTACCTGGCCAGAGGGCTTCTTGCCCAATAGCAAATTGGTTCGTTTGTTGCAACGGCGTGCGAATACGCTTGGCCCAGAGGGCGGGATTGACTGGGGACAGGCTGAAGCACTCGCTTTTGCCTCCATTTTGGCGGAAGGCACACCAATTCGTATTACCGGTCAAGATGTCGAACGCGGCACCTTTAGCCATCGTCATGCTGTTTTGCACGATGAGCATAACGAAGCGTATGTTCCATTACAGCATCTCAGCCAGGCGCAGGCCTCCTTTTCCATCTATAACAGCCCGTTGAGTGAAGCAGCCGCGCTTGGCTTCGAGTACGGTTATAGCGTCGATGCTCCCGATTCACTGGTGTTATGGGAGGCGCAGTTTGGTGATTTCGCGAACGCGGGCCAGGTTATCATAGATCAGTTTATTGCCTCAGCGCGTGCTAAGTGGAAACAGCAGTCTTCACTGGTACTCCTGCTGCCGCATGGTTACGAGGGACAGGGGCCGGAGCATTCCAGTGCTCGCTTGGAAAGATACCTGCAATTGTCGGCACAGGATAACTGGCGGGTCGCCAATTGTTCGACCGCGGCACAGTTCTACCATCTACTGCGGCTGCAAGCTTATAATCTGCACCGCGATCCTCGACCACTGGTGGTGATGACGCCAAAAAGTTTGCTGCGCCATACCCTCGCGTCGGCTACATTGACAGAGTTAGCCAAAGGGACATTCCATCCGGTCATAGATGATACAATGTCTCTGGCACATGCCAGGGATATTCGGCGCGTGGTATTGTGTACTGGCAAGGTTGCGATTGATCTGCTTTCACATGAGAGACGCGCCTCGGCCACCGATGTTGCCATTGTACGTGTCGAAATGCTCTATCCTTTCCCTGAAAAAGAGCTGAAGAAGGTACTCGCGAACTATCCATGTTTAGAGGAAATTTCCTGGGTGCAGGAAGAGCCACAAAACATGGGTGCATGGCGTTATATCTCGTCCAAACAATTACAGACACTGGTCAACTTTGATGTTGAAATCAGTGTTGTTGCTCGTCCTGAACGCTCAAGCCCTGCCTCAGGCTTTATGGATTTGTTTATGGCTGAGCAGGTGCAATTAATGGCTGATGCCTTTGGCACACCAATAAAAGAACATGGAGGCAAACATGTCCGTTGAGATACGCGTCCCTACGCTGGGGGAATCACTCGTTGATGCAGTGATTGCAACATGGTTGAAACACGAGGGCGATCAGGTGAGCCAGGGCGAAGCCCTTGTAGAATTGGAAACCGATAAGGTTAATGTAGAAGTTACTGCCGATCAGGGCGGTGTCTTGCAAAAAATCCTCAAGCAAGAAGGTGATACTGTTGCGGTCGGTGAGGTGCTGGGTACCATTGGTGAAGGTGCCAGTGCCAGTGCAGCTCCCGCGGCAAAAGAAAAAGAAGGGCAGAAAACCCCAACGGGCCAGTTACCTTCTGGCCAATCCAGTCAGTCCGCCAATAATGGCCAGAGGACGCCAACAGGCTCACTGCAAGCAATGCCAACATCCAGCGATGGGCAACGTCCACCTTCGCCATTAGCACGACGCATCGCGGAAGAACACGCTGTGGACATATCGCAAGTGCGGGGTACAAGTCCCCATGGTCGCGTGACCAAGGACGACGTTATTAACTATATGGAGCAAAATACGCAAAAAACCGCTCCTTCGCAGCGTATTGTAATAGAGCCAGAGAAGGCATCCCAACAAACACAGGCGGCTACTGCCTCTGCACCTGCTCAACCCGCCGTTATGCCACAATCGGTCACTCGTGGGCGTGAAGAACGGGTGCGACTTTCGCGACGGCGGCAGACGATAGCGCAGAGATTGGTAGAGGCACAGCATAACGCCGCCATGCTGACAACCTTCAACGAGATCGATATGAGCGCGGTGATGGAGGTACGCAGCCGCCGCAAGGATGCTTTCAAGGAAAGGCATAATGTGTCGCTCGGCTTCATGTCGTTCTTTACCAAGGCCACGGTAGGAGCTTTGAAAGCTTTCCCACGCCTGAACGCTGAGATTCAGGGCAACGAGATGATCCTCAAGCACTATTACGATATTGGTATTGCTGTGGGCGTGGAGGAAGGACTCGTGGTGCCAGTCTTGCGGGATGCTGACCGCAAGAGCTTTGCCGCAATTGAGAGTGAAATCACTGAACTGGCAAAAAAAGCCAGAGGTAATACATTAACATTGGCAGAGTTGCAAGGTGGCACGTTCACCATTACCAACGGCGGCGTCTTTGGTTCGTTGCTCTCAACGCCCATTTTGAATGCGCCACAGGTTGGTATATTGGGTATGCACAAGATAGAGCAGCGACCAGTTGCTGTCGATGGTCAGGTCGTAATTCGACCGATGATGTATGTGGCCCTCTCATATGACCATCGTATTGTGGATGGCGGCGAAGCTGTGCGGTTCCTTGTGAGGGTTAAGGAGCTGGTGGAAGACCCGGAAACGCTTTTGTTGGAGGGATAGCCATCAATTGCGTTTGTTATAGCAAGCACTCACATGGGCTACTACTACCTATCTCAGCCCTAATGCTCAAGACGTATTCATAGGGAAGTAGCGTTCCTCTACTGGGTGCTAACTGACTCTCGACATAAACGGCCTCTATCTGTATAATCAAGGCTGTAAGAAATTGTGTGACAGGAATAATAGGAGCCGCCTTATATGCAAACGGGGAATAACGACGATCTAAACACACTGGTGGGCAAATCATTGGGCCAGTTTCGTGTCGTCGAGCGTATTGGTGTTGGCGGTATGGCGACCGTCTTCAAAGCCTATCAGCCCAATCTTGATCGTTATGTGGCAATCAAGGTTTTACCTGCCTATCATGCGCGAGATCCAGTCTTCGTCAAGCGTTTTGTCCAGGAGGCCAGGGCGGTTGCTAAACTGATACATCCCAACATTTTGCAGATTCACGATTTTGGGGATCAGGACAATGTTACCTATATCGTGATGGAGTATGTCGAGGGCGGCACACTCAAAGACCGCTTGAAACGTCCTCTAGCGGTGCCGGAAGCTGTTGATTATATGATTCAAGCGGCGGAGGGACTCGATTGTGCGCACCGCAATGGGATTATCCATCGCGATGTGAAGCCAGCCAATATGTTGTTGCGTAAAGACGGCTACCTCTTGCTCTCGGACTTTGGCATTGCCAAAATTCTGGAGGGTACGACGAATTTGACACGCGTCGGCACCGGCATTGGTACACCACAATATATGTCGCCTGAACAAGGGACAGGCCAGGCCGTTGATCGTCGTAGCGATATCTATTCACTTGGCATCGTCCTCTTCCACTGTCTGGCGGGTCGCGTGCCTTATAGCGCGGATAATCCACTGACGATTACCGTGAAACACCTCAATGAGCCATTGCCAGTGGAGCTGTTACGCACGGCGGGCGTGCCTGCACCTATTGAGCAGGTGGTGGTAAAGATGACGGCCAAGGCGGCTCAGGATCGTTATCAGACGACCGATGAACTCATTAATGCACTTACCGCTGCCCTGGCAGCTTCTCATCTCTCGATGCCGCCACGCTGGCGTCCAGGGATATCATCAGCCATGCCGCAACTGGATATGCAGAATAATAATGTTTCGCAACCGTTATCCAGTGTGAGCGGTGGTTTAGGCCAAAGCACCCCTGGTATTCCCATGTCCATACAGCCATCTTACAATGCAGGCGGTCAACAGGTTGTGACGTTGCCTTGCTTCCGTTGTGGAGCATCAAATCCCAGTACACGTCTGTTCTGTACGTCATGTGGCTACGAACTCTCGGATAAGCGTGCCGTCAATGACCGCTATATGGGACCGAACGGGCGTCCCATTCTGGCGCGTCTCACCCTCCAGAATGGGCCAATGGGTGGGCATTCATACCTCTTCCATCAGGATGTCACCACGATTGGGCGCACCAACGGCAATGATCTCATCATCGCGGGACGAACCGTATCGAGACGCCATGCACGACTCTGGTTCGATAATGGCCGTTGGTACATGCAAGACTTGGAGAGTGCGAACGGTACCCAGGTGAACAACATTCGCGTGTATCAACCAGTGACCTTGAACGATGGCGATGTCATCTGTTTCGGGGATGAAGTTGTGGTCTTCAACACAACCTATTAGTTAGTTAAGAGGAAGGATTATTCTGATGGGTTCCATCAATCCTATAGTCGCGGCAGCGCAGCAGATATTGTTAGGGAGTGCGGTCAGGCAGAATCATGCCTTAGAACATGCTACCATTGTCCTTTTGAGCAAGAAGTATCCTGATGTGCGACTAGCAGGTGTCTCGTCGGCGGTCGGCTTCTTTGTGTTTGGCGATGTGCCGACCGAGGCTATTCTGCCCGCCGCGCAGGAAGCACTGCACCTGTTGCGAACGACACAGCCGGAGCTAGCCATTCATGAACGTTGTGGCACAAACCTGGCAGTAGCAGGTATGCTGACTGGACTTTCCGCCATGACTGTGGCAAAAATGCGCAAGCCCTTCAATACTGCCAATAACGTGATCCTGGCTTCCACCGCCGCGCTAATTGTGGCACGCCCGCTAGGCATGACAGTCCAGCGTTACTTCACTACGAAAACCCCCAATGCATCAATGGTTATTGTGAAAGTGACTCCCAGGAGCTTGTTTGGCACACCAGCTCATTTTGTAAGTACCGACAATCCAGATTCCGCTGGACTGTTCTCGTGAACACAATTGTTTGATATTGAAGAGGTAGCACATGGACCGAAACCAGTTTTTGGTAGAAACTTCGTGGCTGGCGGAACACCTGCACGATCCACATTTGCGCATTGTCGATATGCGCGGCTATGTGCGTGCGGTTGAGCGCGACGGCGTCCAAGACGCGCTCTATGTCGGGGCGCGTGATGAGTATGAGCAGGGACATATTCCTGATGCATTGTATATCGACTGGAGCAGCGATATTGTCGATCCCGATGCAACCGTGGAGGCCCAAATTGCTCCGGCAGATCGTTTCGCCGAAGTGTTGGGACACCTGGGTATAGGTGATCAGCATTTAGTCGTGGCCTATGACAGCCATCCCTCCGCTCAATTTGCTACGCGTCTGTGGTGGGCACTCAATTATTATGGACACGATCAAGTTGTTGTGCTGGATGGTGGTCTTCCCAAATGGCAACGCGAAAATCTGCCCCTTGAGACGGCTATCCCTGCTTATCCACCTGCTACCTTTACACCTGAGGTGCAGCCCCAATTACGTGCCACTGCCGAAGATGTCCTGGCCTTTCTCAAAAAGCAGGACGTGACCATGGTAGATGCGCGGGATAAGGGACAATATACCGGTGAGACGGTGCGTGGTCATGGACGGCCCGGCCATATTCCTGGTGCATTGAACATTCCGCGCGAAGAGTTGATCAATCCAGCGACGGGTACATTTCGCAGCAATGAGGAACTGACACACGTTTTCTCCACCAATGGCGTGCAGCCGGAACAGCATGTGGTAGCTTATTGCAATGGAGGCGTGGCAGCTACCTCGGTATTGTTCTGTCTGGCGATGCTGGGCTATCCCAAATTGACGAATTATGATGGTTCCTGGAACGAGTGGGGCAAGCGTTCCGACCTACCGACCGAGGTCTAAGTGGAAACGGGAATCGTCGTATGAATGAATTCCCTGTGGAAGAGGAACAAGCAAGCTTGCTTGACCTGAATGAGATCATGCAAGCTTTTGGCGTTGACGCGTGGAGCAATGTAGGGCCAAACGCATCTTCCTTGTCCGAAAGCTTGAGCTTGTTGGTTGACATTCAGGGACAGCACTATGTGCTGCGCGAGCGACCAGAAGGATTGCTCGACGAAGATACACGCCATCGCTACGCTTTCCGTGCTTTCCTGCAACAAGCTGGTATCCCTATTCCATCGCTCTGGCTCACGCCCACGGGAGAGCCTGTGATTACTATCGACGAGGATGCCTTTGAGTTAGAACAAGAGCCAGTCGGCACCATATTCAGCACGAGTAGCCCTTTGACATGGGTCAGTGCGGCGGGAGCTACGTTGGCGCGTATCCACCAGGCGTCGCGACGATATCCCGGTCCCATACATCGCTGGCCATCCGAGGCACATATCGGCGGAGTTGTGCAGGGCTATCTAAATCTGGCGCGTAGTAAGGCCGAGGAACAAGAGATTGCCGCCATTGCTGCTGCTCTCTCAAACTGGTGCGATCAGTGGGAAGCGGTCTTACCATCGGCCATGGTCTCCATTGGCGCGGTACGCGGTCTGCCCGAATTCCATATTCACGGCGACTATCACGCACTGAACCTGCGCTTCGACGCGCAAGATGTATCGGCAGTACTCAACTGGGAGGCCTCGCACTGGGAGAAGCGCATCTTTGAGCTTGCCTATGGCCTGTTCTATTTCAGTGCGTTAGACTGGCAACCCCATACCACGTTGATTAGCCCACTCACCAAACGTGGCTTTGACGCTGAACGCGCTCGCCTTTTCCTTGCAGCCTACGGCGCGATCTATCCTCCCGCTTCCCAGGAGGCCGCACTTTTAGGCGATGCTCTCAACCTCATCGCTCCAATAGCTACCATCAACGGTCCCCTGGAAGATCTTTTCTTCTCGTCCCGAGGACAGAAAGCAGGGGAAGTACTCATCGATGATGTGATGGAGCGTCTCTCCTGGGCCACCTCGCTCCCTGCCTGGCTTGGCCGTGTGCGTCGCTCTCTGGCCGAGATGTGGTCAGAGGCATAAACTGATGCCATCGGACAAACCAGTTCAGTGTATAGGCAATGTGACTATTTCCTGTTTTCAGACTTTCATGGCCCAATTTCCGCTTTGAAGAGCGACCTGTTACAAATAACAAATATTCTTGACATTTTTGTTGCCTCTGTTATAAGGATGAGCAGTTAATTTATGCAGACCACGCCGGACGTATTTACACCCGGCGGTACGGTTTCCCTCCAATGACAGGCCGACTGCTCGGTTATCTCACTGTATGTGTTCCCGAGAAGCAGTCGATTATCGAGCTTGCTGATGCGCTCATGGCGAGCCGCAGCGCAGTGACTGGCGCTATCCAGACCTTGGAAATTTATCGCCTCGTCAAGCGAACTCGACCTGCTGGCGAACGAAGTGATTCGATCAGTATCGATACGGCTGGCCTTGAGAGGAAGGGGTTTGACGCGACGATTTACCAAGAGCAAGCTTCTCTCTTCCGAGAAGGTCTGAACATTTTGAAAGGTGAGGTCACAGATCAACGTACCTTGTTCTTAGAAGAAGCGGCCGCACTTGCCGAGTTCCTGGCTGAACAAATGCCCGCCCTCCTAAAAGAGTGGCATAAACAGCGCGATGCGCTCCGGCGTGATCGCAGAACAGAGGCGAGCAAAGCTCTTGTTCAAAAGGAGAATGAAAGTTATGAAAAATAAGTCAAAAAGCTCATCAATTATGGCGCAATTGGTGAATCGTGGCCACAATCCCTGCGGTTTGGCAGTACTTCTGCCAAGCATAGTGAGCAACGCTATACTCCAACGGGAGCGGGCTTCCGCCATAGCGGGGATCGCCGCGAAAGACTGAACCAGACGAGATATGACTGTGTTTGAGATGACGCCGGAGTAAGCGCACACTTTCAGGCGCAGCCGTGAGCATGACGGTGCGTTCTCGTTGCCCTTTGCCGAAGACGCGGATCTTCTCATCATCCGTGTTCAAATCAACATCAGTCGCGAGCAGGCTAAGCACCTCCCCTACCCGAATTCCTGTGTCGTACAAGAGGGTAAAAGCGCACGGTCTCGGAGGTTGGACGCAGGGATAGCCTGGAGAATCTTGGTCACCACCTCTGGCGCAAGGGGACGCGGCTCCCGCTCGACCTGTTCAATGGGATCAAGGCGCTCCATCGGGTTCACGTCCACAACCTCGTGACGTAGAAGCCAGTGATAAAAGGTGCAGAGGGTGCTATAGCGTCGGCAGCGTGTTGCTACGCTGTGGCGTTCATCGCTGGTTAAAAAGGTCTGAATGTGTTCCGGGGTGACGAGGGTGAGATCAGCAGGCATCGCTTGCACAAACAGATGTAAATCGTGGGCATACGATTTGATGGTGTTCAGAGGAACAGCGCGCTGGCGCAGGCTCGCCACAAAAGTCTCGACCGCATCGGCAATGGGAATAGCAGCTTGCTCAGACATCTGTGTTTCTCCCTGGTATTTTCGCACGTACCATATAACAAGTAAAACTGTTTCGGATACTGTTGAGTAACAGAGAGAGAAACATCAGCCAGAGAAGCCGATTGGGAGTCAATCGGCTTCTCTGATTTTCAGTAATGCTACCATATAATAAAGGTTATATGGTACATACTGTCAACTATCAGAATCGCCCTGATATGCCTGTTGGGAAATAGAGTAAAGGGGGTTGCACACGTAGTGCAACCCCCTAATGGAGCGATTGGGAAAGGTTCCGTTCTCAAGTATCGTGGCGGAGAATAAACTCCTCGATTTCCATGCCACGGGCGTTGGCGTAGCCTCGCCCTTCGCCGCAGACAGTGAAGCCGCATTTCTCCAGGACGCGGCGCGAGGCCAGGTTATCCTTTGCTACGCGGGCAAAGATGGGGCGCACTTGCACACTATCCAGGAAGGCTGTTAGCGCCTGGGTGGCGATGCCCTGGCCCCAGTAGGACTTGCCAAGCCAGTAGGTAACCTCTGGCCCCTCCATCTCTTCATCTCGATAGCTCGAGACGCTTCCTGCTACCTGTTCCCCAGAAATAATCGTCTTAATCGTGATGCTCTCATCATTGAGAATCTTCTGCCAATGGTGCATAAAGGCTTCGCGGTCAGTTGGGTCTTTGGCTGTAAAGGCCGCCATATAGTTGGCCTCAGGATCTAGCCCCTGCTCATAAAAAATAGGCAGGTCGTCCGCAACCACGTCTCGCAGGAGAATCTGCTTGGGTATGGAATTTGGGATGTGCTTGCTCATTTTACTGATGCCTTCCTCGCGATTATTCTATCAAGGTCACCAGACCCCATAGCGAAAGCTAGGGGCTTATGCCTACACCTTCACCAAGAGCCTGATTATCCAGGCTCTCGAAGTCGCGACACATGAGGACGGGAACCCTGTCCGGGGGACAGGTATACAGACCGCTTCAACCAAGCGGTACTTCCTGTAGGAAGTCGCCCCACACGGAAGAGGGTACACAGGTTGAGTCTGTTCGTACCTTCTACTTAGCTATTCTTATTCGCATGAGCGAAAACGGAAGTCGGGAATGCTCCAGCCCTATCCACGAAAGAAAGGAGCGCCTCTTCCTCCCCATGCGTAAAGCGCATGGGGAGGAAGAGGCGGAGAATTTGATGGACCGATTATCAGGCCAGTCTGCTCTTAGAGTAATTAAGGGGAAAAACGGAGAGACTCCACTTAGCGAACTCATTAGCTTTCTATCAGTTATATGGTACGTCGTATCTTTTCGTCAAAAAAACACTGATAGGCCTATTGATAGGGATGCTTCGGCTTGACCAATCTCGACTTTACATAATAATCATGTAATTGTGCGAGGTGGTCTTCCAGGGAGGTGATATGCTCCTGCTGCTTGTTTATGAATAGCGTTAGTTGCTGACGGTCTACTTCATGCTGACTCACCTGCTCTGTTAGCAAAACAAGCTGCTCAACGGCTTGTTGGCTGTGCTGTTCCAATACCAGCAGATCAGCCTGATGATGATTCTGCTGTTCCTCAAGGCTTGTAGCCAGTTGTAATATGCGTTGTTCATGCTGCCCTTGTGCTTGTGCCTGATATTCCAAGATGGCTGCCAGGCCAGCAATACTTTGTTGCTGCTGTTGTATTGCTTGTTGTGAAGAGTTGACATAATAATTGGTCTGTTGAGATACCGCAACAATGTGTTGTTCTAAAGCTTCTAAAGCTTCTAAAGAAGATACTATACGCGTTTCTATGTCTGTGATTTTACCCCTGGTTTCAGCTTCTTGTTCTGCCAACAAAGCTCCAACGGCTTGACGGTGTTGAACAAGTGCTTCACTTTGCTTTAGCAGTTCCTGCGCCAATTCCGCCTGGACAGTAGTCAGATCTTTTTCTTGTTGTATCTTTTGTGTCGCCAGTAGATCGCGTAATACCCCCATTTCAGCGGCAGATTTTCTCTGCACATCCTCTATCTGTGCCTTTATCTCTTTTTGTGACGCTGTAATCTGCGCCTGTTGAAGCGGAATGCTGGTAAGATCGAGCCGTCCGCGTTCAGTGCTGATGGCTCCTGCCGGGTCTATGATGGGCGTGAGAGCAGCAAGGTCGCTGGCGCGAACAAGCCTGGTACGCTGATTCAATCCAACATACTGACGGCGCACAGGAAGTAGACCTTTACTAATCCAGCGTCGTATACTAACATCTTGCCGTCGCGTAGCCCTGGCGGCATCTGTAATAGTGAGCCAGTAATCGTCTGGCTCTACAAGCTCATCAGCATAGCGTTCCTGCGAACGATTATTACTGGCCTGATCTTCCGAAGTTATGTCTTTAGCCATGAAGGATACTCCCACATTTTGGCGTTAAGTATAAGCGAGTTGAGACATTACGTCAACAGTAGTTGATATCGGTAGTGATAGCCGCTACTGGTTATATGCATATTGATTATCGGTAGTGATAGCCAATTTATTCTTTTCTGAAATATGTCTATACGAAAGAATGAAAAAGCCTCTTGCCAAGGAGAGAAAAAGAGGGTATAATAAATATTAATTAAATGACGCTTTAATTACAGATACGTCAGGAGAGCTTATTCAATGGACGATGAGTTAATAGTCACTGAGACAAATACAAACTCGATGCCCATAGATGTCCAGGTATTCGACGTACATCATTTGTTGGCAGGCCAACTTGCCGATTCGTCGCTGGCGATGTATAAGCGCGATGTGGCGGCCTATATTGCGTTCGCGCAAACGCAGAGCCTTGCTCCGCTGAATCCACTGACACTCATGATATGGCGCGATAATTTAGCTCTGGACAGCATGATGTCGCCAAATACCATCAATCGCATGATTAGTGCGGTCAAGAGAATCATCAAACAGGCTGCCTCTAAAGATATGGTGAGCGAGATCGTAGCTCTCAAATTTCAAGGCATTGATGGGGTCAAAGTAAAAGCACTCAAGAACCGACTCAAGCAACATGGACGCACCAGGATCACACCAGAAGATATGCGTAGATTATGTCAAGCTCCTGATGCTGCAACATTGATTGGAATGCGCGATAGAGCTTTACTGGCAACGCTGGCCTCATCAGGGCTACGAGCGTCCGAACTGGCTAACTTAACCTCAGAGCAAATGATGAAAAGAGGCAAAGGCTATGTTCTCCAGGTCATTGGCAAGACTGATATAGAGCCAAGGGATGCACACATCTCCATTGAGGCACACGACTTGATCGTGGCCTGGCTTGCTGCACGCCCTATCCATTCCCCTTATATCTTTACCTCTTTTGCTACGCGAGCGGCTATCCCCAAAGCAGAGCCAATTTCGGAAGTGACGGTGTGGAACATTGTGAAACGCTATGCAGAACAATGTGAACTGGCATTTATCAAGCCACATGATTTTCGACGCTTTGTAGGGACACAACTGGCATCCAAAGATATTCGCAAGGCTCAGCTTGCCCTTGGTCATAAAAGTATTGAGGTGACAGCGCGGCATTATATTCTGGATGAACTTGAGGTTGGTTTAACAGACAATCTCTATTAATGAGACTACGCACATCTCCTTACCAAACTTTTTACACGTTTACGCAACTCCCTGTGCAAAATAGCCAATTTGCATGGTAAAAAGCTCAGTTTATTCAAAGAGAAAGCTTTATTATCTCAACAAAGCTCTAAAAATCTCGATTGCTATTGAGTATGCTGTGCATACTGCACAAATGTTCCTGTGAAAATTGTGATAGATTAGCTCTATCGCTGAAGACCCTCCCACTATATACTAGTAACGACAAGAAGAACAGTCACCAATACATCACTGCTGATGCCCCAATGCAACGTCCATGCAATCCGAAAGTGCTTTCGCGGATTCACTCACCTACACTCACAGACCTGGCTGCATAATGCTTGCCTCCGTGTGTAGTTGTGTGCAGTATTCATTTTTTGTTGAAAGGACCTCTCGTTCCATGGTTAATCTTCTTCGCATCGCTTGGACGCGTATATGCACCAACATGCGCGATCCTCTTATCCGACGGAACGTCACCTACTACATGGGAGGAAAGCTACTGGGTTTTGCCCTCGTCCTCACCGCCATGTGGGTCGTTCTCCCCAACATCGTTCACGCAGCAACACGGGGTGCCGTTCCTGACATGCCGACCATCAATGCCGTGAATACGGTCTGGACGTTGGTCGCCGCTTTCCTCGTCTTTTGTATGCAGGTCGGCTTTGTCATGTTAGAAGCTGGCTTCGCACGTTCACGCGAATCTGTCAATATCCTCGTAGAAGGCATTGCCGACACCTGCATCTGCGGTGTTTTGTTCTGGGCCTGGGGCTTCGCCTTTATGTTTGAGCCAGGCACGCCGTTTATTGGCACGCATGGTTTCTTTTTAATGGGCCTAAGCCCTACCTATTTCACAACAGGTATACCGCTTCTGGGCTTTTGGGTCTTTCAGTTCGCGTTTGCTGATACTGCTTCGACGATCACTTCAGGTGCCATGATCGGACGCTGCGGTTTTTGGGGTGACATTCTGTATAGCATTGGTGTTACTGGCTTCATCTACCCCATCATTGGACACTGGACATGGGGGCCAGATGGCTGGCTCGCTCTCCTCAATTTCCATGATTTTGCTGGCTCGACGGTCGTCCATAGTATTGGCGGTGCCATCTCGCTCGCAGGAGCGATTGCGCTTGGCCCACGCCTTGGCCGCATTTTCAAGCGCGATGGTGGTGGACCACCACCTGCCCATGATCTGGTCATCGGTGCGGTTGGTGGCTTGATCCTGTGGTTTGGCTGGTATGGCTTTAATCCAGGCAGCACACTTTCAGCGTTGGATACAGCAGGTATTGGGCGTGTATCATTCAATACAACCTTAGCTGCCTGTTCAGCCGGCCTGGCGGCATTGTTCTACTCCTACATCCGCTCGAAGAAATGGGACCTGGGCTTGACAGTAAATGGGTTCCTGGGAGGACTGGTTGCAATCACCGCTCCATGTTACTGGGTTGATCCCATAGGTGCCTTCTTCATCGGCATCGTTGCGGCCCTGGTAGTGGTCTGGGGCCTGGACTTGCTGGAGTACCTGCGCATTGATGATCCGATTGGTGCGGTTCCTGTCCACCTTGGTGCTGGTATCTGGGGAACGCTCTCGCTTGGGCTGTTTGCAACGGGAGCATATGGAGCACCAACCGCGACCGGTGCCAGTACGAGCAGCGTGGTCACAGGGCTATTCTATGGAGGAGGCTTGTCCCAGCTAAGTTTACAGGCTCTTGGCTCGTTTTCGACGATAGCAGCAACGCTCGCGATTTCACTGCTGATGATGTATGCTCTCAAATACGTGGGCGTACTGCGCGTCTCGAAGGCGGGAGAGCTTGAAGGACTCGATCTACACGAGCATGGTGCAACTGCCTATCCCGAATATGCACTTGCAAGCGTCGGACCATTCTCCAATGTTCGAAATGGGAACAGCTATAGTGCTGATGTAATGGCACGAGAAAGTGTCGCCGTCACTGAAGACTAAATGTACAATATACGCCACAACCTGATGATACCGCTCGTGCTTACGACTGCTGGGTATTTGGTGGGACTCGGTATAGTAAAAGTGGATGGAGACACCATCCGAGAAAGCACCGCCTTCTCACTCAATTACTAAGGAGTCACAAAGCAAATGACCACAGTTTCACCTGAAAAAAACGCAAATGTCGTCGGGAAAGATGAACTGATTCATCAGGTTGCCGCCAGGGCTGGTTTGAACTTGAAAGAGACCAGCAAAGTTATTGATGCCTTCACAGAAGTGGTGCGCGAAGATGTCGCCCAGGGACACGAAGTACGCTTAATGGGCTTTGGCACCTGGAACCTGCGCAATGTGGCGGCTCGCAAGGTCAAGTCAATTCGCGGCGGTAAGCAGATTACTATTCCTGCTCGCAAGCGTGTAGGGTTCGCAGTCGGCGCAGTCCTTTCTCAGGCCGCGTGCGAAATTGCTGCCCCACTATACCGATAGGGACCAAAGCAAGCCAAAAACATTCTGACAAAAACGGCGCGAAGAAGTAACACGAGCAACACTACTGCTCACCGAACGCCATACTGATGCGATAACTGGCTTAATAGTTATGTCAACTGTATGCATGCAGAGTAAACAAGATCAGGCCGTCAAGCCAGCATGTGCCGAGGAGATTTAGCGCGGGGCTACGGCTGCCTGGCCTAAATTTCTACACTGGCTTGAACGGTCTGACCACGTTGTTACGATGGGAGTCGAACAAGAGGATGTGTTCCAACTCTATCACACGTTTATCGCTACGACTATCAGGGATGTAGCTGTAGAAACTGCTCTACCGCGGGACGTTCATTTGCACTAAGCGGACGGAATGTCCCCTGATCGTTGATAAACACGACTTGTGAACCTTGGAAGTTAACGACCATATCAGGCTTATGATCGCCGTTGACATCAATGAAGCGTAATGTAACGACAACAAGGTCGCTATTGGCGGTAAACAGTTGTGGCCCCAGGAAGATACGTGCATGTGAAGCATCACTAGCGGGAAACTCAATAACTTCGATATGACCATGCAGGTTTATCGCGATAAAATGGCTGGGACTCCCCGCGGACTCGTTATGGCCCACATAGTAGTCCATCTGAGATGTGCGAGGGCGACCATAGTGTATATCATCCATAGTTGTTCCATACCATGAGATGAAGCTCACCATGACGGTCCATAGCACGAGCATGCCCAACATTCCGATGCCAAGGTACAGCAGCGGATGGGCGTTGCGTAGCGAGATACGCTTCTGTGACGGAGCACCTGGAAATGGTGTTCCAGGCAGCGTCTTCGATGTTGTGATGGTGCTGACACGTCTTACTGGAATTTGTAGATGTGTTGTTTTAGATGCACCCTCGGCACCATTTTCGTCCTCATTATCATCTGTTACACGCTGCCACTCCTCTACCTTCACATCATCTCCCGGCAGCGGTGTGTCAGCTATTTGCGGCTGAGGCCGCGATGCCCGTTTCACCATTGGTGTTGAAGCCGTTGTTATCTGAGAACGGCTTCCAGAATTGACATTGCTCCCGTTAATAGGACGATGCCGTAAAACACTACGAGGCGCAATGCGATCAGTTGATTCTAGCACTGGCATACTTTGTTTTCTCCTTTCCTCACGGGTAAAAGCCACTTTTTCCTCAATTGAAGAAATACCGACTGTTGGCCGGAGGAATCCTCCTCCACTACCCCACCCCACATCCACTTCTATTAAAACACGCAATATAGAACAGAAGCTCTATTCAAGTCGTTCGTTGCACAAAACGTACTGTACAGCAAGTTTTGCGGAAACACAAAGAATCACATTGAAAATAGCCCATATTGGTAGTGGTTAGGGTCTTGGAGTCAATGAGGTAGTGTTGATAGCTCAGGATTCAGCTATGCAACGTTGCTAGAGATTACTCGTAGGTTGTCGTTGAGACGTTGTTGTTTGTTTCTCTGTAGATAGTATAGCCGACAAAAGCCTTATTTGCAAGGCACTATACGGAAAGATTTTGGTGTAGCACAAAATCCAAATCAGCGGGCAGGGGTGCCTCAATATCCAATAGGATGCCTGTGATGGGATGCGTGAAGGCGAGCTGGGACGCGTGGAGAAACTGACGATGCAGGGGAATATTGGGATTGGTATGACCTGATCCATAAACGGGATCACCGACAACAGGGTGGCCGATGGCCTGCAAATGCACGCGAATCTGGTGTGTACGTCCAGTTTCCAACTGCACAAGCAACAATGTATGGCGTTGGAAACGCTGTAGTACACGAAAGTGGGTGACGGCATCTCGACTTCCTACAGTCGTGACCGCCATTTTTTGACGATGGCGCGGATCGCGCCCAATGGGGGCATCAATACTGCCATGGTCGAGCGATACGTTGCCTTCCACCAGGGCCAGGTAACGTTTCGTGATCTCGTGCCGCTTCATCTGCTCTATTAGTGCGGCCTGAGTACGCAAGTTTTTAGCGACGATGATAAGGCCGGATGTATCGCGATCAAGGCGATGAACGATGCCAGGGCGATCTCCCTCTTCCTCTTGTAGAGCAGGGTAGCGTGCCAGCAGAGCGTTCACGAGTGTATCATCGGTATGTCCAGCCGCGGGGTGAACCACCAACCCAGCTTGTTTGTTGATAACCAGTAAGTCATTGTCTTCATAGATAATATCGAGCGGCAAGAGTTGTGGCGTAACCGTACTTGCAGCATGCGTGGGGGTACTACGTGTAACTTCTACCTCATCACCTTCCCTCAAAGCATAGCTTGGCTTACTGACACGTCCATTGACGAGTATTTCTCCGTCGCTTATCAGTTGTTGCACCGTTGTGCGCGACGTTTCAACGAGCATTGAGACCAGGAAACGATCAAGCCGCGTCCCCACATGCTCTTCGGTTATGCTCCATCGCTGTGATTGGCTCGGTTGGGAAATATCAAGGTTGTGCATCTTGCTCCGTAGAGCGGAGGGTACCGCTCTTCTTTACTGTTGTTGGTGCCATTATTTCTTCTGTGCTCTTTGTTTCAGGATGAGGTTTGCGTAGCCCTCCGATCAGGATAAAAACGAAGAGCAAGAAAACACCCACGGAGATGGAGGCATCAGCGATATTGAAAACGGCGAAATTAAAGCCTATTGCAGGAATGCGAAAGAAAATGAAGTCAACGACTCGCCCACCGCGTATGGCACGATCAATCAGATTACCCGCCGCACCACCGATAATCATACCGAAGATAAGCTTGAGTAGTAACGGGCCGGTATTAATCATACGAGCATACAAGAAAGCAATAAGGCACACCGCGGCGGCAATCAAGATCGCGAGCACATAGGTATTGGCAAACATGCTAAATGCCGCGCCTGCATTCTGTAGGTAATAGATGCTAAGATATTGCCCGATCAATGGTATCGGTGGATGGCTTTCAGGCGGGCTTAACTGTTGCACCACCAGATTTTTTGTCCATTGATCCAGGGCAATCACCACAATAACTGTCAGGAGTGCCAGGGCGTCATTTCTACGAGCTTTTTTAGCCGACACGATATGTTCATTTCCTTTCCGCTGCGTCCAATTGAATAGGTGTCTGTATTGTACCTGATTTACCACGGTTTGGAAAGGAGATGAACGTACCTGTGCTGCTGTTAGTTAAGGTCAGCGTCGTATGTTTCTGTGACGCTGAGGTTTCTCTGTTCTAGCTGCTCCTCGTCTTTTACGCAACGCGCTGCCCATGGAATTGCTTCCAGGCGTTTCTCAGGAATGGGTTGTCCGCAGACCACACATTTTCCATATGTGCCATCAGCAATACGTTGCAAGGCAGCCTGCACCTCGGTCAGTAAGGCTTGTGAATTGACCTCCAGCGACTGTTCCTTTTGTGTCTCCAAAAAGTCAACGGCTACATCTTCAAAATCCTGTGGCCCGTCGCTAGCCTCGATAGCTCCAACCGGAGTAGGATGGGCTTCGGTCAAACTGCCTATATTCTCTTGCAGTTCCGCTTGCTTCGCCAGAAGTCGTTGTTTTATGCTAGCCATGTTTATGGTCATAGAAATGTAATCTCCCTTCTCTATCTTTATCACATGAAGTATTCTAACATTTTGGGCAGTGGATGGTATGTCTGTGCAAATGGTCTATGCCATCTGGGGATGTTCCCCGCTATAGAGTATACGCAATTCACGCTGATTGCGACTCATCTGTCACGGGAAATGAAGGCCCGAAACAACATCGAAGATGGGAGGATGCGGCTCTGGCAATTCTTTCACAAGGGCATCCAGTAAACGCTGCGGCGAACAGACATATTCCGGTGTGTAGGGATTGATGGTCATTGCCAGGATACGGATAGGATCGGCAACACTCACTTGTAATCCCCTGGCGGCGAGTCGCTGTAAAACAACGGAATGACAAAAAATCTTTGTAGCATCACCAACGATAAGTTCTGCCGCTTTACCTGCTTGTGACAAGGGTAACTGTGCCAGGAGTGCTCTGGCAAGCTCTTCAGTAAAGGCACCACGTAAGCAATAGACGGAATGTTGCGTAGTTTGTTTACCTTGCATACTATCGACAATCCAACGTACCTCAGCAGCAGGTTCCATGGAGCCTGTATACATTTCCACGGTCTGCTCATTGACTTGTTCATTGCTATCTGAGACAAACGTGAGGAGCCGAGCCTGTGGATGAAGCTTCCTATAGACATCAGCCAATGGTGTTTGTGGCATTGTGAGGCGGGCGAGTACATCGGCTGTTCTGTGTGCCACCAGCTCTGGTGTTGCGCCAACGCTTGCCCCAGTACAGGCGATGCACGCGTCGGTTACTGCCGGTATTGCCGCTCCAAGGCGATTAATCGCGCCATCAATAATGCTCAGGCGTGCGCCATAGCTTTGAAATTGGGCAAGCGTATAGCGCAGATCGCTTAACAAGGTGGGGCCAGCGAGCATAATGCGTCCAGGTTGCAGGACGCGAGCAAGTATGACAGGCCCTAACGCGGTTCTGCCAGGCAATTGCACGAGGTGTTCAACCTGTGCGCCATCACGCTCTGCTTGACGTAACAAGTCAACGGTTGTCGCGATTAAGAGGCCCGCTGCTGGCACATAGCGCGGCTTAGGCAGACCAGTCAAGGCATCGCTAGCTTCTCCATCCAGGCCCAGTGAAGTTAACGCTAATTCCTCTGCGTGATAGAGTTGTTCGCTCAGCAACGTTTTGAGCAAATAATTTGTGGTGGTGGTTTTTCCCACGTTTTTTGCGAGGCCAATCAGCGAGAGGCGTTGGATATTGGCGTTGGCAACGATGTGAGCAAGAGATATCATCACTGCCCTGTTCCTACCGGGCTAAACCGTCGGGTAAAGATGGTGCGTAGGGGCAGAAAGTCGCGCAGCAACTGTATGGCTACCTTGCCATGATCTGGCATATAGCCATTTCCAATATGCATCTCGACCTGCCGGGCCATGCCTTCGGCACCTAACGCAGCTACGGTAAAGCTGGTGGCCATACTAAAAAATAGGACACGGCCATCCGGTTTCGTGAGCAAGATAGTGGCGAATTCTGTGTTGGGAACGTTGACAACATTGATGGTGAGATCGGCCTGGTAATCATCTCCAGCACAGGCATTTTGTACTTGCTCGCTAAGCTCTAAAGGGCGTGTTGCATCACCGCGCAGAAGCGTATTTGCCACATCCAGAGTGGCGATGTCCTGCAACGCCTTATCGCTATACTCAATGGCGATGATCTGCCCACTGTGACCTAGCTTTTGACGGATAGCACACAGCGTCAGCAGACCGGCTGTGCCACCCGCGCCCAACACGGTAACGCGTTGACCTGGTTGTACCATGGTAGCTACACGAGCAGGAGCACCCGCGACATCCAGCGCGGCCACAACGATAGCTTGTGGGAGATCGGCAGGAAGTGTTGCCAGGGGATTGCTGCGAAAAAAAATCGCTTTTCCTGTAACTTCTAGCTCGGAACGTTCAAGGTGAATGGCGTGTATCTCCTCCAGGTAGAGCGGTAGCCAACTCAAGGAGGTCAGGCTGACGATGGTATCTCCTATAGCCAGATTGTGCATTTTCCCATAATCCTCGTCCAGTTGCTCAATTGTTCCCAGCAGGACACCGCCAGAACCTGTGACGGGATTATGCATTTTTCCCCGTCTGGCTATAATATCCATAATATGGCTGCGCATTCTCGCGGGATCACGTTCGCATGCATGCGCGATCTGCGTGAAGCTTGCTGAGTCTATATGTAGCTTTTGCACGTTGACCAGTGTCTCAGTGGCAGTGGCCATCGGTGTATTATCCAGTTTCCAGGCTGGTTGTGGTAGCGTGCCTGCTGGTTCAAGCACACGATGGATGCCCAGGTCACGATAGAGAGAGTGCTCTGGTGAGGATGACATAGTGTCGTTTCTCCTGTGTTGATTTGCTACTCAACCTTATGATATTACACGGTGAGCGAAAGGTAAAGGTTCATCCAAGGTATAATGAGTAAAGGCCTCCATTTTGTGAAAATGCCACTTCCCATATGTGCTATTCTTAGGATGGCAACCACTGATGGAGCCTTATCTGGACAGGTGTGATAAAAAGAATGCAAGGGAAATAGCCATGACAGTTCCACAGCAACAAGATAATATGCCGGATGACACATCAACCTCGCAGGAAGAAACAACTCCTTCCATCTTTAGCGATTTCGACCTGTACCTGTTTGGACAGGGAAAAAATTATCGCATCTACGAAAAGATGGGAGCGCATGAGCGTGCAGCAAACGGTGTCGCAGGGGTGAATTTTGCCGTTTGGGCACCCAATGCACTCTCTGTCTCAGTCGTAGGCGATTTCAATAACTGGAATCGTAGTGCAAACCAGATGCAGTTACGCCACGTCGATCTAGGTGTCTGGGAATGCTTTATACCAGGGCTGCACAACGGCATACTTTACAAATATGCTATTTATTCACGCCACAACAGCTATACCGCGGAGAAGACCGACCCCTATGGTTTTGCCGCCGAACTGCGTCCCAAGACCGCCAGTATTGTGGCAGATATTCATCAATATCAGTGGAAAGACGAAGCATGGATGGAGCAGAGGGCAGAACACCACCGATTGAGTGCGCCAATCTCCATTTATGAAGTACACCTCGGCTCCTGGATGCATATTCCCGAACGACGGATCGAGGGCGACCCGGAGGAAACGCGTTACATGACCTACCGGGAGTTGGCGCACGCCCTATCGGCCTACGTCAAAGACCTGGGTTTTACGCATATCGAACTGATGCCAGTTGCCGAGTATCCTTATGATGGCTCGTGGGGCTACCAAGTCACAGGCTACTATGCTCCAACCAGCCGCTTTGGCCCGCCGGAAGATTTCCAATATTTCGTTGATTATATGCACCAACAAGGGATTGGTATCTTTCTGGATTGGGTTCCGGCGCACTTTCCGAAAGATGGACATGCGCTGAGTTACTTTGATGGCACTCACCTCTATGAATATGCCGATACCCGCAAAGGTGAACATAAAGAATGGGGTACCCTGGTCTTTGATTACGGACGTAGCGAGGTACGCAACTTTTTGATCGCCAATGCACTATTCTGGCTACGCGAGTATCACATCGATGGTTTGCGTGTAGATGCGGTGGCTTCGATGCTCTATCTCGATTACTTGCGCAAGCCGGGGGAATGGGTTGCCAACCAGTATGGCGGACGAGAGCATTTGGAGGCGGTAGATTTTCTTCGTCATTTGAATGAGGCGGTCTACGCGGAAGAGCCCGGTACAGTAACTATCGCGGAAGAGTCAACGTCGTGGCCCCTTGTTTCGCGCCCGACATATGTTGGAGGGTTAGGATTTAGCCTGAAATGGAACATGGGTTGGATGCACGATATGCTAGAGTACATGCATTTGGATCCCATCTTTCGGCGTTACCACCACAACAATATCACGTTTTCTTTGATGTATGCGTACTCCGAAAATTTTGTACTCCCACTTTCGCATGACGAAGTCGTTCATGTAAAGGGCTCGCTGATAAATAAGATGCCCGGTGATCTCTGGCAACGCTTCGCCAATTTGCGTGCGTTTTACGGCTATATGTGGGGACATCCTGGCAAAAAACTCCTGTTTATGGGTGCTGAGTTTGGGCAATGGCGTGAGTGGAATTTCGCGGAAAGCCTTGATTGGCATTTATTAGAAGCACCAAGCGATCCACGTCACGCGCAATTGCACGACTTTTTGCGCGACTTGAACTCGATCTACCAGAGTGAGGCAGCACTTAGTGAGTTAGACTCCGATCCAGGCGGCTTTACCTGGATTGACCCCCATGATTCAGATAATAGTGTCATATCCTTTAGGCGCAACAGTAAGGAGCAAGACGACACGCTCATTTTTATCTGTAACTTCACTCCTGTCCCGCGTCATGGCTATCGAGTAGGAGTTCCATACAAGGGAGAATACTATGAGTTACTGAATAGCGATGCGGATCGCTATGGTGGTAGTGGCTTAGAAAATCTGCAACCTATGCCCACTGGGCCAATGTTTTGGCAGTCCTGCCCACATTCAATACTCTTAACACTGCCGCCGCTGAGTACGGTCATTCTGAAGCGACGGCCCAATGAAACGGATACGACGGATACTGAGGAAGGCGATGAAGAAGATGAGTCGGAACAATAACCGGAAAAATGGCAAATCTCCCATACGATATCAGCAGGGTAGAAATCGAAGACAGGTAACTGAGGATGAGCGTTTGCTATATCGGCCAGCACAACCTCTGGTTAGCTCGTCGGAACCGGCCTCACCCGAACAGGTCAAGGAGAAAGAACATGCCCTTGAACGTGCGATGCACTTTGACTTTACCGTTACCGATCCCTGGCGTGTTTTTCGCATTATGAGTGAATTCGTCGAGGGCTTTGATTCTCTTTCCCATATCCCACCCTCAGTGGCTATCTTTGGTTCCGCACGGGTGAAACCGGAAGACCCAGCCTATGCGGCAGCGGTTGAAACTGCCCGCTTATTGGCAAAAGCAGGATTTGGCATTATCACTGGTGGTGGCCCAGGCATTATGGAAGCAGCCAACAAAGGTGGACAAGAAGGGGAAAATACGTCTATTGGATGCAACATCGAACTTCCTTTTGAGCAGGGTTCCAATCCCTACCTGGATATATCGTTAGATTTTCGCTACTTCTTTGTGCGCAAAACAATGTTTATTAAATACGCGGAAGCCTTTATCATCTTTCCGGGTGGTTTTGGCACCATGGATGAGCTTTTCGAAGCTTTGACGCTCATTCAAACCAGGAAAGTAAGCCATTTCCCGGTCATCCTCTACGATTCACGCTATTGGGCTGGCCTTCTTAGCTGGATTCGCGATACTATGCTTGCCTCCGAGAAGATTATTCCAGAAGACGCTGGCTTACTACGCCTCTCCGATGACCCGCGGGAAATATGTCAGATGGTTATCGAGGCGTATCAGGAGAGCTATCGCCATGAGCGAGAGAATCCAGCAGCCCATACGCATCGGGAGCAGTTAATCAGGTGATGTGAAGACCAGCTTTCCTCTGCACCAGGTCAGGCTTTCCATTGCACTGGTGAGCCTTTCCTCTGCACTGGCTGTCAAAAACGCATGTTTCAGGCCAGTGCAGATTATCGCTGCAAGTTCTACAACAAGGAATAGGCCAAAGTCGGCAGATCATTGCTGAGGAGAGTGGTTATTATATTCAGCTGAGCCGCAAGCAAAATCCGCGACCTATAATCGTAAAGGCCACTATTGGTTCGACTCACCAATCTTCGCCTGCGTCGCCCGCAGCTCTGTCAGTGTCGCCTGAAGTTGCGCCTGAGCATCATGAAGCCGCTTTTGCGTTTCCTGAAGCTGCGCATCATGTTGCCGGGCCGCTTGCAATTGTGCCTCGCGCTGCTTGGCCGTCTGTAATTGCGCCTGAACATCCTGAATCTGCTTTTGCGTTGCTGCGAGCTGAGCCTGCAAGGACTGAAGTGTATCAGAAGTCTGAGGGGCTTGAGAGCCTTGAGGAGCCTGTTGGCTCTCTTGGTTAGAATGCCCCTGGACAGCTTGAGGTGGGGGAGGTGCGGCCTGAGGTGGTACACCTTGCTGCTGCACAACAGGAGGGTTCGCTGGAGTGGGCCTACCGGTACTTTGTTGCGCATAGTTAGCAGGTTGTGATGTTCCTGCCACAACGGAGTGGTAGCCGTTGTATGCACCATATCTTTGCATGATATTCAGAGCCTCTTGCTCATTGCCTTGCGCATCTACGGCAACAATCGAGTGCCCGTTCTGATACTCATTGGCATAGTAACGCGTTTCTTCATCCGGCACACCCAAATCGGCAAGTTCATTCACAAAGCTGTCGTTTGTTGTGCTCGGACCTGAAAACAGGCTCTTAAAGAAACCGCCACCGCTGCTCGAACCTGAATAATGAAGCTGATTACTATCAAAACCGGCATCCTTGAGCGTATTCAGAGCCTGCTCGGCCATCTCACGGTCCCTAAAGACACCTACAACAGTTGAGTGTGGATTCGTAGACATATATTTTCTCCTTCAAAAAATTATCCATCGCACGAAACATACTGCTTCTCCACCTTATACAGCCTCCTTAATTGGAAGCTACAGTAGGAGGCAGCAGACAGATTTATACATCCATACTTTGCACGTTGCCGTTTTGAGAAAAGTTACATGATTCGTAAATGTTTGGTATGAGGTCGATCAAAGGAGAGCCAAAGCGCAGTCATTCCCGCCGTCCCTCTGGAAATCACTCAGGGCTTTGCACCACCGCCATTTGTCCCCTCCGCATATCCTTGAGAGCGGGATTGACAAGCAGACTACTCGTCACGAGCAAATAGCACAGCCCCATAGCAAAAAGTGCAGGCAACAACCCAATTCCATTAATCAGATATCCTCCTACCAATCCACCGAGAGGAATACCCGCCAGGTAGCCAGCCGCAGCCGCCCCAAAAACCCTGGCTCGCATCCTTACCGGTGTCACCTCTTGCTCAACAGTCGTACCAATTGGGTTAATTGGCCCCACTGCCAGCCCATTGAAGGCATAGAGCACGACAAGCGCGGGAATAGGCAACCGCAGAGCCAACGCCCAGAAACGTATGCCTATGGCTATAAAGCACAGCGTAAAGGTCATCCGGCGTGGCAAGCGATGTCCAAAAATACCGAAGAGCACGGTACTCAGGAAAGCACATCCACCAAAAACTCCACTCAACAAGCCGATCGGTAGGACGCTACCCCAAATTTGCCTGGCATACACCGGCAATGCTACCGAGAATAACGCATTATCCAACAAGTTCGTAATCATCGCTGTTGAGATCATTGCAAGCAGCAGTCGGTTGTGTAGAATAAAACGCAAACCATCCAGTACCGAACCTGGCGATTGTTTTTCCTCCCTCTCTATCCCCTCTATACTTTTCCTCGCAGTAGAGGCTGGAACGATCAGGCCAATCAGCAAGGCCGAAACAAAAAAGCTCACCGCGTCGAACCATAGCAAATTGCTTGCGCCAATCAGCACAATCAAAACTGCCGCCAACGGTACACCAAGCAATCCTGACACGCGACTCATCCCATCGCCAATCGCATTCACCCGTTCTAAAGGCAGCTTCGTGTCTTTTACCAGATCAGGTAATAGCGACGCACGAGCCGTCTCCCCCGGTGCCTTGAGCAACCCACCAAGAAACACCAGCACCAGCAACTGCCAGAAAGCCAGGTCAATCGTATGCGTGAGTAGAGGAATCAGAGCTACACTGACGCCACTAGCGATATCGCCAATAACACTTGTACGCTTGTAGCCCAGACGATCCACCAACGGCCCACTAAAAAAAGCGGAAATGATGCTCGGCAGCGTCGTAAAAAAGGCCGTAATGCCCGTTTTCGCCACACTACCCGTGGTTTGCAGCACAAACCATGGAATAGCGAGCAATGTCAGTCGATCCCCCACAAATGAGATGAGGTTCGCCACGAAGAAAGCATAAAGCGGCATACGAGCTTTCCAGAGAGGCAGCCCTTCGTTTGTCATCGACGTACTCCATTGATGGACACTACCTCGTATCTATGACTTGACGAAACCACCTCGAACCGCGCCTGATCTGTCACACTCTCAAACCGTGTCACAAAAGCCACTCGACCATCGGCCTCGATGCTCTGTTCAGGCAACGAGTGAATGCGAGCATGTTCGCGGTAAAATCTCTGGCCCTCTGGTAGAGCCAGGGCGAGGCTCTCCAATGATGTCCAGTTATACAATGGGCAATCGCTACACGTTTGATAGACTCCACGCTCATCATGCCGATTATCGGAAAAATGTTCAGTATCTATCTCTTGTAGAGAAGGTACAAGCTGCAATGGTACCATTTGTCCACAGCGCAAACATGGTGCCATCAACTCATCTAGATGGTCGCGATAGTAGCGATGAATCCAACCACGCAACCTCATAACGGCAGGCTTCACTCTTTTCATGCCCAGAAATAGGTGAGACTGGCTTGTATGTGCAAGATTGGAGTATGAATACTCGCCACAAGCAGGGCAGGTGAGCAAAAGGGTGCCTTCCGCTGGACTAAATCGTCCTATCAGATGATGCTGTCCACAGTATGTACACCAGATGCTGGTTTCTTCCCATCCAGCCTGGCCTCGTACCCCATACTCTTGCCATTCCATCGCTAACTCATCGTTCAGCACACGACGCAGGGCCAACTTGCCTCGTTGCAAACGCATCGCCACCGCGCCCGTCTGCACCCCTAACCGCTCAGCCACCTCGGCCAGCGAAGACTTCTCCACATAGCGTGCCACCAGCACTTCACGCGTCTCGGCAGGCAGTAAAGCCAGCGTGCGATCAAGCAGCTCCACCAGTTCTTTACGCTCTAGCTCAACCTCAATATCGTAATCAGCAGCAAGTTGCTCTTCCAACAACATATCTTGCTCTGCTTGCTGCACAACATGGGCCAGGTGACGTCCTTGCTTACGACTCCAGCGCAAGCAGACGTTGCGTGCAATACCGGAAAGCCAGTGCGAAAACAATTCTACGTCTCGTAGCCGCTCAATGCTGCGCCATGCTTCCAGTAGCACCTCCTGGGCCAGGTCCTCGGCGGCATCTACATTTCCGGTGAGCGCGGCACATAACCCCACCAGTCGTACCCGTTCACTGGCTAACGCTTCCTCCAGACCTTGTCGAATAAACTGGCTCATCAGTAACTCCCTCCTTCACACATATATATTTTCAAGCATACATATGTTGCTGGAGATATGTCGCGCTAAGAACGCAAAACTTCACGCACTTTCTAGCAATTTTACCACCGCCGCTCAAAGTTCTCTGGAACAAAAATGTCAGCCATAACAAAAAAGGTTCACAGGTAATCCCGTGAACCTCAATAGTGCGAACGTTCTATTAACTCACCACATTATATTACCCATTCACCGCAGGCAATACCTCGTTAATCAGCATTTCCAATGTCGTCAAATCTGGAAATCCGCCCGTGCTGAGCATGAAGTAATCGACGCCTAGCTCAATAAATGGACGCATCTGATCAACGACCTGACTTGGTGTACCCACAAAGGCATTATCAGTGGTAATGCCCATTGTGTTCAGTGCTTTCACACCCTCTTCTGTAGGAGCACAGACACAACCGCCAAACCACGTTCGTCGTAAGCTCGCAGGATCGCGCCCAACCTCCTCACAAGCCCGCTCACACTCAATAACCTCCCGGCGATACCTCTCAATATTCGTCCACGATACATTCCACCAATCCGCATGGCGAGCAATCAAACGTAACATGCGCGGCTTTGAACCACCGATCATAATCGTCGGTATTGGCTCCGGTTTCGGCTCGCTCCAGGCATTCACTACGCGGTAATGTTTTCCCTCGAAGGTCGCTCGCTCATCACGCCATAAAGCTTTGATGATCTGTAGCGTCTCCTCCAACTCCTCGACCCGTACTCCCGCCGAGGGAAAGTCATAACCATAGGCTGTATATTCGTCCTCTTTCCAACCAGCCCCAATCCCCAAAATGAAACGCCCACCGCTCATAAATTGCAATGTCGCGGCCATCTTCGCCAACAAAGCAGGATTACGAAAAGATTGACTCAGCACGGTATGACCAAACTGGAATTGGGGATACAGTGCTGCCATATACGTCACGGCAGTCCAGCCCTCTAATATCTGGTTGCTTTCATATTGTAGATGGTCAACAAACCATGCAGAGTCAAAATGCCCTGCGGCCATTTCCAGGCCCTTTTGCACATCAGCCACCAGAGTTTTCTGCTGTTCTTTAGCACGTACTCCCGAAGGCATCGCCCAACCAAATTGAACACGAGGCATACACATTCCTTTTGTAACTAGCATTGTACTAGCGCAGACTACCAATTTTCTGCGCGGTGAAATTCTTCCGCGTAGGTCATATCATATCTTTTGCCAGTTTCAGCCGTCCGCTTCTCTAACATTGGCGCGAGTTCATCGAAGCGGGCCGCAAGCTGGCTGGTATGCGCACGTAGGGCCTCTATTTTTGTGCCGAATTTTTCGGTGATATCCACCGCGAAATTCGGATTTGGTGCGCCCATGAAAAAGACTTCCTTCACTTTATGCGGGTACAAACCCTCTTTCAGCAATTCGGGAAAATCCCAACCGTTCTGTGAAGCGGGATACACCGCCGCCAAGGTCGCCTGCCCTGCCGCGAGGTGATCTGGATGGTACCGCCCTATCGCATAAACGGGCGTCCATGTTCGATCAGGCGATTGGCAGATAATGCGTGTTGGCCGATAGCGACGGATGAGTCGCACCAAATTGCGCCGCAATTCGAGCGTTGGCTGCAATAAGCCATCGGGATAGTCAAGAAAAATAACATCTTTTACACCCAAAATTTTACAAGCAGCTCGCTGCTCAATTTTACGGGTATTGGTAATGATTATGCGGGCTTCCGGCCCAACATCCAAAGCATCATCAGGGCCACCACCAGAGGCATCGGTGCATATGACATAATGAATATCCCATCCTTCACCAGCCCAGGTGGCGATGGTACCTGACGCGCCAAATTCGGCGTCATCAGGATGCGCAACGATAACTAGTGCGACCTTATTTTGTTCCTCTGTACTCACAACAATAATCCTTCCTACAGAAACAATGTATCCGAGCCATCCAACTCGTCGTATCTGGCACCTCTCCTCATAAAGGTGTCAAACTACATCTCAGTACAACTTGTTACTTTTCTATTATGACAAGCAGCAGCGCACCAATCAGACCCAGGTTCTTCATAAAATGTACTTGTTGATTCTTGATACTTGCCGCATCTTTTTCTTGCCAAAAAGGATGACCTACAAACGTTGTAGGCATCAAACTGCCAATTAATGCCAGGGCAGCTAGCTTAGGAAAAAAACCTAAAGCGAGGGCAGCACCACCGACAACCATTATCGCCCCATTCAGCACCACTGCCTTCTCCGCTTCCGGAAGGCCAGCATTTGACACTTTAGTGACACGACCGCCGGGTTTCAAAAGGCATCCCAACCACCAGTGATGAAAATGCCAGACAAAAACAAATGACCGAGTGATTTTAACATAGACTTTGATGTGCTCCTTTCACCACGAGGATATTCCCTCTCAATATCTTGTGTCTACTACCTATAGTGCGCTCAGAACTTTCAGCAAGTTTCACCTGCTCAGGCCCCATCAGCCATAGTAGTGCTCTAAGCATATCACTCGTGCTTCTTCATTGTCCAATACTTCATTATTTGCAGTGTTGGACTGCAAACGATATAATGATGTCGTCAGGAGGCTACATGAGTACAGCAATACAGATCACACCCATCACGGGTATTGGCGAAATTCCTCCAGGGACAGACCTGGGTTCTCTTATCTTCGCGGCCATGCAAGCGCAACAGTTAACATTACAGCAAGGGGATATACTCGTTATCACCCAGAAAATCGTCTCCAAAGCAGAGGGACGCGTTGTAGACCTCGCGGAGATCGAGCCATCGGCCTTCGCGCAGATTATCGCCGCGCAAAGCAAAAAAGACGCGCAGCATATTGAAGTTGTCCTGCGCGAAAGTAAGCGAGTCGTACGCATGGATCATGGCGTATTACTAACGGAGACACCCCATGGCTTCATCTGCGCCAATTCTGGTGTTGATGAGTCCAATGTGAATGGGCAACGCGAACTAACGCTGCTCCCAGTCGATTCCGACCATTCGGCTCACGTCCTGCGCACACGATTGCAACAACTAGCCGGTGAAGGCTTGAACCTGGATATCGCCATCATCATCTCAGATACATGGGGACGACCATGGCGCAATGGACAGGTCAATATGGCGATAGGTTTAGCCGGTATGGAAGCAATTGTGGACTATCGGGGTATGCGTGATCCCTATGGCTATGAACTACAGGCCAGTGCCATCGCGGTCGCCGACGAGTTAGCAGCAGCAGCGGAACTAGTGATGGGCAAAATTGATCGCATTCCAGTCGCCCTTATCCGTGGCTATGCCTATATCCCCAGCGCAGGTGATGCTCGCATCCTGGTACGTGATGCCGCTACAGATATGTTCCGCTAATAGTTACAAAGGGTTAAACACACGGTGACAATACATTCCGCAGCTCGACAAGCAACCATACCTGTCCGCGCTAATAGTCTCTCAGCACTCGTACAAGGCCGACGCAGCGTGCGTCAGTATGTCGAACGTCCGGTAAATCGTGAAGACATTGAAACCATCTTAGAGGCAGCCCGTTGGGCACCATCCCCCCATGGGAGGCAACCCTGGCGTTTTGCCGTCATCACACGGGCAGAGGTCAAAACAACGCTTGCGGACGCGATGGGTGCCACCTGGCAGCAAAACCTGGAAATGGACGGCCAGGAGGCTGCGATTGTACAGATACGCCTGGAAAAATCTCGGCAGCGTATCCTCAACGCCCCTGTCATCATCATTCCCTGCCTGTACCTGGAAGACTTGGACACCTATCCCGATGAGAAGCGTCAAGCCGATGAGACAACCATGGCAATACAAAGTCTTGGCGCAGCCATCCAGAATATGCTGCTCATGACCTATGATCTGGGACTGGACGCGGGCTGGATGTGTGCGCCGCTCTTCTGTCCAGAGATCGTCTGTGAGGCCCTTACGCTCGATAAGCGGCTTATCCCACATGCGATGATTACTATAGGGTACGCGGCGGCTGACCCCAAGCGGCGCGAACGCCTTCCCTTGAGTACTTTAGTAGTTCGTTTTGAATAGAGGGTTGTTAGTTATGATTGTTGTTCTTGCTGGCGGAGTAGGCGCAGCACGCTTCTTACAGGGTCTGGTGCAAATCGTGCCACAAAACCAGATCACCGTTATTGGCAATACCGGCGATGACCGCGAGTTTTACGGTCTCTACGTCTCGCCTGATCTCGACATCGTCACCTATACGCTAGCAGGAGTGGTCGATGAAACCAACGGTTGGGGTATACGCAACGATACCTACAACGTTATGCCGCAGCTTACGCGCTATGGCAACGAAGACTGGTTCATGCTCGGCGACCGCGACCTGGCCACGCACATTCACCGCACGAACCTGTTACGCCAGGGCAAAACCTTAAGCGAGGTGACTGATGACCTCCGCCGCCGCTTTGACCTGGAAATACAACTCTTGCCCATGAGCAATACTCCTGTCGCCACCCATATCTTAACTCCCGTCGGCCTCATGCACTTCGAGGAATACATGGTCAAACGTCGTTGTTCCGATGAAGTACAGGATGTCGTCTTTGTAGGAGCGGACAAAGCACAACCCGCTCCTGGTGTAATCGATGCTCTCAAAACCGCCGATGCTATCTTACTGGCACCGAGCAATCCCATTGTCAGCATCGGCAGCATCCTGGCGGTACCCGGCATTCACAACGCCCTGCACGAGGCTAGCGGTATGATCGTCGCGGTAAGTCCCATCGTTGGTGGCGCACCCATCAAAGGGCCTGCCGATAAACTAATGCGTGGTCTCGGCATAGAGGTATCTGCCGTGGGGGTGGCACGCTGCTATCGCGACTTCCTGGATGTCATGGTTATCGACAAGCAGGACGCCCAGCTTGCTAGCCACATCGAGGATTTGGGCATCCCTACCGTAACCGCCAATACCATGATGAAAGATAATGCCAGCAAAGCGGCCCTGGCTCGCACAGTGTTAGAGGCCGCCGGATTGCACTACTAACGTTTTGCTCTTGATTACTGTTGAACGAATCGAGAAACAATCATACTATGCGTTATAGAGCCTTGATACCCGTCAAAGCATTGAGTGAAGTCAAAAGCCGCCTCGCGAGCCATTTGACATTGCGCCAACGCGAGAACCTGGTGTTGGATATGTTGCAGCATGTCTTGCGCACGTTGCATGACAGCAATGTGATGGAATATATCTCCGTGGTCAGCCCTGACGAGCGCGTTCTGGCAAATGCTCAGGAGTGGGGAGCGCACGCCTTGCGCGAAGAGATGTCCGGCCATAACGCCGCCCTCCATGCCGCTGCCCTGCAAGAGCAAGTGGCTGGCACAGACGCACTCTTGACCATCGCCGCCGACCTCCCAATGTTACACGTCGAGGATATCCATACCTTAGTCGAGCTATCCCACCAATATTCTGCCGTGCTCGCTGCATCGCGTGAGGGTACAGGCACCAATGCAATTCTGGTACGCCCTCCATTAGCACTGCCCTATCTCTTTGGCCCCAACAGTTTACAACGCTATGCCCTGGCGGCGCGGCAACTGCACCTGAGCAACACCATGCATCACAGTATCGGTCTCTCCCTGGATATCGATACCATCGACGATCTGGATGATCTGTACGAGCTACAAATTCTCAGCGGCGAACATTTCCACGGCTGGCGGCAAACCGCAGAAAGCTTGTAGTTTTTGGCGACATACCCTATAAACTAAGACCACTAAAACTTACTTATCCGCATTGGAACGTGACGGTGGCAACATTCTTTGGCCCCACGAAATAGAAGTTCGTATATCCCCCACAGGATTTGGTCGTGATAGTCACCTGGACACTCTGACCGGGCGTCAAGTTACCGCTCGCAGGATTGAACTTCGCTGGCAAATCACTACGGCTCGTCCAGTGCATCGGCCCACTCGAACTTTTTAGCTCCGTCAACGTCACATGACAAACCGTCGTATTATTTGCTAAAACCCCTTTACAGTTAATCCCATCGCCCGGAATGCCCACGTTTTTCGGAACAACTTTGAGTAAGGGACGATGATCGACGGACGGTGCGGATGCGTGTGCAGCCACTATCGCCGAACTTGCGCCAGTAGCGAGCAAAACAATAGCTAATACAGCAACGATCCATGTAAGCATGCCAATCTGTAGGCGGCTATGCGTTTCTTTTCGTACTGACTCAGTTTTTGTTGATCGGTGGAAGTGATGAAACATGAAGTCCTTGCTCCTTAAATTCAGTCGCGACACTATGTCACAGTACTTAACCAAGCATACAGTCTTTTTATTCTTCCGTCAATCGGCCAAAACAACGATACAAATTAACATATAGTGCCATGCCTCCCCCTTGCCCTTACAAGCTTGAGCGTTTACAATACAAGTATCGAAACCCCTGCTTTTTTGTTCTCGGGCCATGAGATAGAAAAAGGCCATTTGGAGGACAACAACAGTAGTTGATTTTGTCGTCGAATGTGTTCAAAAGTGTTCATCTTGATGCCGAATTGGAACGGACTATCCAGTAGGAAAAGAAGCAGCAGCCATGAAAATTACTTGTGCGCATATCATCAGGCTCAATCCCACGCCAGAGCAAGCAACCTACTTCCACAAAGCCTGCGGGGTTGCACGCCATGCCTACAACTGGGCATTGGCTCGCTGGAAAGACTACCGAGCAGAGGGGAAACGGGTCAAGATCAAAGACCTCAAGGCAGAATACAACAAGATCAAGGGTGAACAGTTTCCTTGGTGCTATGAGGTCACAAAATGCGCTCCTGAACAAGAGTTCAGCAATCTGGGGCATGCATTGGCTAACTACTGGCGCATGAAAGAGGAAGGAACCTTGCTCAAGCTCAAACATCCTCGCAAGGACGGAGAGGAAGCGGGCTTTCCGCATTTCAAAAGCAAGAAACGAGACAGATTAAGCTTCTACCTGGCTAACGACAAGTTCTCTGTTCATGGGCACACGCTCCGTGTTCCCAAGCTTGGGAGTGTCAACATGACCGAGGAATTGCGCTTTGCGGGCAAAATCATGAGTGCCACTATTTTCTATCGGGCGGGTTGGTGGTTTGTCTCTATTGCGGTTGAGGTGGAGCATGAGACGCCAACCCATAGCGGTGGAGTTGTTGGAATAGACCTGGGCGTTAAGACCCTGGCTACATTAAGCGACGGCGAGAAGTTTGAGAACCAAAAACACTATCGAAAGTCGCTGGGGCGCATTAAGGGCTTGAGTAAAGGTCTGTCTCGCAAAGTGGAGGGGAGCCAGAACTGGTGGAAGAACACGAAGAAGCTGGCAAAGGCGCACTATCGCGTAGCATGCCAACGACAGGATGACTTGCATAAGATGTCTACGAAGGTGACACGAACTTATGCACTCATTGGCCTGGAAGACCTCAACATAAAAGGAATGCTTGCTAACCATTGCTTAGCACAAGCCGTGAGCGATGTCAGTTTCTTTGAGATCAAGCGGCAGTTTCTCTACAAGTCTGAGCAGTACGGTGGCTATATCCAATTGGTAGGTCGGTGGTACGCATCGAGCAAAACTTGTTCGGGCTGTGGCTGGGTCAATGGGGATTTAACCTTGGCAGAGAGAGTGTTCATCTGCCATGATTGTAGTCAGGTCATCGAGAGAGACCTCAATGCTGCAATCAATATTCGGAATGAAGCTCTCCGTTTGATAACGGACGTTCCGGTAGTGGCTTCGTCGGAACGGAAAATCGCCTGTGGAGCGGGAAGCTCTGGCCCAGAAACGGGTGAAACTTTCTGCTGTGAAGCAGGTACGACAGTGTTGTAAATACGTTTTACTACATTTTAGAAAGCAGGAAGCATGTACTTTAACCAGATTGAAACGCTGCCTCGTGAAAAACTACGCGCATTACAGAATGCACAACTGGCACGCATGACCCAGTACGTCTACGAACGCATCCCATATTTTCGAGAGATGTTCCAACAGAACCACCTCCAACCAACTGCTATCCGCACCGTCGATGATCTGCCAAAACTGCCCTTTACACGCAAACAGCATCTAAAGGATTTCTACCCTTTCGGTCTGCTCGCTGTACCACGCGAACAGGTCATACGCATCCATGCCAGTAGTGGCACCACCGGCAAAGCCACCGTCGTCTGCTATACACGCAATGACATAGAAATCTTCTCCGAAGTCATGGCACGCTCGTTTGTCGCGGCGGGAGCGCGACCTGGCATGTTGCTACATAACGCCTATGGCTATGGTCTCTTCACCGGTGGCTTGGGAACGCATTACGGCGGTGAGAAGCTGGGCCTGACGGTAGTACCCGTCTCTGGCGGCATGACCCAACGGCAAATCACGCTGATCCTGGATTTTAAGCCCGAAATTATTTGTTGCACGCCATCCTACGCGCAGACACTGGGCGATGAATTCAAGAAACTGGGCATCCCACCGGAAGACCTCAGCCTGAAATATGCCTTATTGGGGGCAGAACCCTGGACGGAAACAATTCGTGCCGCTGTCGATGCCAATCTCGGCGTGCGCTCAACCAACCTGTACGGCTTGAGCGAGATCATCGGGCCGGGTGTATCAGGGGAATGCATCGAAGCGCGTGCGGGCAGCCACATCTGGGAAGATCACTTCTATCCAGAAATCGTAGACCCAGACACTGGCGAACTCCTACCAGATGGCAAAGAGGGCGTGCTTATCCTCACCCACCTCACCAGGGAAGCAATGCCCCTTCTACGCTATTGGACAGGCGATATTACGTACTTAACCCACGAACCATGTCCCTGTGGCAGAACACATGCACGCATGGGGCCAATTCGCGGACGTTCCGATGACATGCTGATTGTGCGCGGCGTCAACCTCTATCCCACCCAGGTAGAGGAGATACTAATGGGCGTTCCAGACGTTGTTCCGCACTACCAGATACTGGTGACTCGCACTGGCACACTCGACAATGTAGAAGTCAAGGTAGAGGTCACTGAAGAGATCTTTCGCGCACTGGCCCAGGAGACCCTGGCGGAAGAAACCGTAGAGGCCAATGAACAGATGAGAACCTTGCGTAATAAAATTCAACACGAAATCAAAGGCACCATTGGCCTCAATATGCGTGTAACCCTCGTCGCCCCCGGCACCATCCCGCGCAGCGAGGGCGGCAAACTACGCCGAGCAGTCGATCTCAGAACCTTGTAACGGAACTCACCCTTGAAGCCGATGTTTATCGCGCCCAAAGGAAATAAGTCACAAAAGAGTGAGTAGCCTCGCGTAGGGGCGGGAGTGGGGCTTTCACGGGTAGGTTTTGCACCGCGGGGTTCCTCGTCTTGTCATTCTTCGCTGCGCTCAGAATGACAAGTTTGTGAACTACTAACAAAGCAGGAGCACATACTATGCAAACACTAGAACTTGAAACGATGCGCGTTGAACTGGACGGGCCGCTGGCCCGGCTACGCATCAATCGCCCAGAGGTACTCAATGCCGCGAATTGGCAGTGGGTCAAGGACTTCGTCACAGCCACCGACCACCTGGCTACCAGTACCGAGACGCATGTGGTCATTGTCAGCGGCGAGGGACGCGCTTTTTGTAGTGGACTGGATACCAAAGAGCTATCACAAGGAAATCTCACGGTAGATTGGTTTGATACCTGGGAACACGGCGTCATTACCCTGGCGAATCTCAATGCCATCACCATCGCCGCCATCCACGGCTACTGCCTGGGTGGTGGACTCCAGATTGCCCTGGGCTGCGATCTGCGCATTGCGACCGCCGATGCAGTGCTGAGCATTCCCGCCGTCAAAGAGGGCGTCGTAGCCGATCTTGGCCCGATGCGCCTGGCACAACTTATTGGTGCAGCACCAGCCAAGCATCTTTGCCTGCTCGGCCACCGCTTCACTGCCGACGAAGGCTTCGCGCTACACCTGATTAACGAAGTCGTCCTTCCTGAGAGCCTGGAAGAACGCGCCCTCGCAATAGCCGAGGAATTGTTGGCGATTCCCTTTACCGCCCTGCTACATACCAAGAAGCAGATTGACACCGCTTTTACACTCGATATAACCGCCCAAACAGCAGCCCTCTCCAGAGCGCAGGTCGCTTGTTTGCGATCACCGGAACATCAGGCGGTGATGGCGGAGTACCGCGAAGCACAGGCAGAGCGCAAACGGGCAAAAGGACTTCGTCAATGAGAGAGACTATCATCCTTCTCTAAGCTAAAGTCACCACTTTCTAATGCCTGTTTTACCAACCTTTAACCAAGAAGGGATATGCTTGAGCAAAAGAGAGTCCAAAAGAGGAGCGTATGAAACGCATACTGGTAGTTGAAGATGAACCACATATTAACAGCTTTCTCAAACGTGGCTTAACATTTAAAGGCTTTGAAGTGGTAGTTACCACTACCGGCGAACAAGCACTCAAAGTCTTGCATGACGATACGCCTGATCTGGTCGTGCTCGATATCATGTTACCAGATATTGATGGCTTCGAGGTCTGCCGCCGATTGCGCATGGATGGCTATACGACGCTGCCAGTACTGATGCTGACCGCCAAAGATGATGTGTCCGCGAAGATAGCCGGCCTGGATAGCGGCGCGGACGATTACATCACCAAACCATTTGACTTTGAAGAGTTGCTGGCCCGCATCCGTGCTGCGTTGCGCCGTGTGGCAGATAAAACGCGGTTATCCAAAGAGCTGAAAGTAGGAGATATTACGATAGATACAGCTGGACGGCAAGTCTGGCGCGACCATGTATTGATCGATCTGACGATGCGAGAGTACGATCTGCTCGAATTATTAGTCCAAAATGTGGGTCATGTTTTGACGAAAGAACTGATTTTTGAACACATCTGGGGCTACGACAACGAAGCGGGTATGGAGATTATCAAGGTCTACATCAATTACATTCGCTCCAAGCTCAATGTCGGCGGAAAACCAGATATGATCCATTCTGTTCGTGGCGTTGGCTATATCCTTAAACCTTAGCGTTGACGTGCTATAAAGAGAGCATAATTCTTTTTTAGGACACGCTCAAACAGAGCAGCTAAGGAAAGCTATGCAGCATGCAAGAGGTAACAGCAGATCAGCAACCAAAAAAACGATTTACCCCACTGAGAAAATATCTCGCTATCTTTTCCAGGCTAGCAAGCAAGCCGCCAACGCTACGTAGGCGGCTTGCCATCTGGAATGCACTAGTTATTCTGGTAACACTTACCGTCCTGGGTATCATTGTCTATCAGACAGTAAGCTATGTGCTCATCCAAAGTTTGGATAACCGCCTCCATGAGCAGGCAGCCAAACTACAAGCGCAAACGCTGGCCTCTTCCAATCGCCCGTATAATACAGCGTTCTTTCAGCAGTTAGTGCGTGGCGATATCATCAACGAATTTGCCACCAACTCGATCTACATTAAACTATTTGATAAGGATACCAGCCACCTGATCGCCTTTTCTCCTTATCTCAGTCAGGTCGTGTTGCCCCTGCCTCACAGTGATTTCGTGGCAGCGCAACACAGCCAGCAAGTCCTTACCTCCTGGGTCGATAAAAATGGCAACGAAGTTCATACACTGACACTTGGATTACGGGACAAGCAGCAACACCTGGTGGTGATCGCACAGATAAGTCAATCCCTCCAGGTGGTTAAACAGGTGCAGAATATTCTCTTCCCGGCCATCATCATCCATAGCATCATCGCCGCGTTTATTGCCTACGCTTTTATTTTCTGGCTGACGAGCTATGAGTTGCGACCGCTCAAACTACTCATCACAACTATGCACAACCTCAGTAGTCAGCACCTGCAAACGCGCTTGCAAACAGGTAAAGCGGTGCAAGAAATACGCTTGCTTACCGATACGTTCAACCGCATGATGGAACGTTTAGAGGCAAGTTTCGTACTGCAACGGAACTTTGTCACGGATGTTTCTCATGAATTAAGAACTCCCTTAACTGCTATC
Organism: Ktedonobacteraceae bacterium; assembly: GCA_051004815.1. Taxonomy (GTDB): domain Bacteria; phylum Chloroflexota; class Ktedonobacteria; order Ktedonobacterales; family Ktedonobacteraceae; genus JBBQXY01. The sequence goes on along the minus strand of JBPCJY010000053.1, from coordinate 3,211 downwards.
CAAGGACTCGTCGATATCTTACTCCTCGATAACGATCTCAAGGAGGACGACCGCCGAGACTTGAAACAAATCAATGCCGAGGTTAAACGCCTCTCCCGCCTGGTAGGTAATCTACTCACTACCACGCGAGCAGAGACGGGTACATTGCCCCAACCCTTCAGCAATGGCGTACAGTTCGTCGAGTTGGATTTGCTGGTGGTTGAGGTTGCACGCCAATTACGCTTCTTTAACCAACAATGCACATTGGAAATTCAAGACCTTCAGCAGATCAGCGTACCAGGTGATGTAGATCTGCTCAAGCAACTGTTACTGAATCTAACAGAAAATGCGCTAACCCACGCTGGTCAACCCTGCACCGTGAAACTTTCGTTAACACTCGCTCATACTCTCCCTCCGCGACTTGCCAGCACGACCAATAGCGAACAGCACGATTGGGCCGTGCTCAGTGTGTGCGATACCGGGCCTGGCATAGACCCGGACGATCTCCCACACATCTTTGAACGCTATTATCGTGCGCAACATACTAACAAGCGCAGCAAAACCGGGTCTGGCCTGGGACTTTCTATCGCCCGCCTCATTGCCGAAGCGCACTTTGGCTCTATCACAGTCGAAACCGAACCCGGCAAAGGTTCATGCTTCCACGTCTGGTTGCCCACATCAATTCCAGGCAACATTGACATCTCCCCCTCCCAATAATCCTGCTTTCTCTACTTATTGATTTCTAACCTTTGACTAAACTATCCTAACCTCACATTTACCGAACATTAACGGAAAGGCTTTATGCTTAAAGTAGCTATTGAAGAGAGCAAAGCTAGACAACAAAGCAGGGATGCAAGGGGCGGCAGCCCCTTGACTGGGTTCTAGGGCTGCGCCCTAGATTCTCTCCCCCTCCTGCCGCCGAAGGCGGCAAAAAAATACTTTTAAGTTCTAATAGCTCAGTATCACTTTTGTGAAGCAAAACGTGTCAATGAGTGTAGACAATTATTTATCGTAACACGATATAAATTGCGTGGAAAGACGACGGGATGCTCTGACCTCCACGCTATACGTACACCTACCTACACCATGATCCAAAAGGGGATACTTCACAGCTTTTATTTTTAACATGAACCGGGGAGCAAAACGTCTATGAACATGCCTGTTATCCTTGCATCGCTTGGATTTCCAATCTGGTTACGTGTCAGTCACTATATCAACCTGCTCTTTATTGGCTTAATGATTCGTAGCGGCCTCCAGATACTCGGTGCGCACCCGCGGCTCTATTTTAACGAAAACTGCAAGCCCGGCAGCCAGTGGATTAAGTTTTCCAGGAAAAAGCCACCAAAGGACAAAGACAAACTATGGACCTCAATGGATGAGGAGGTTCCTGTCTCACCCTGGCTGGCCTTACCCGGCAAGGACAATCTCGGCCTGGGACGACATTGGCATTTCTTCGTAGCCATCTTTTGGCTGCTCAATGGGATCATCTATATCGTCTTGCTCTTTACCACCGGCGAATGGTCACGCCTCATTCCAACCTCGTGGGACATCGTGCCACGCGCATGGCAAACGTTACTCACCTATCTGTCCTTTCATATCCCACCGGCCAGCGATTTCCGGCCCTATGACCCATTGCAACAACTAGCTTACGCCGCCGTGATCTTTCTACTGGGGCCATTCATGCTCCTGACAGGAGCAGCGATGTCCCCCTCGCTTGAAGCGCGTTTCCCGTGGTATGTCAAGCTTTTTGGCGGCAAACAGTCCGCCCGCAGCCTTCACTTCCTCAGTCTCGTCGCCTTCATTCTTTTTATTATTGTACACACGGCCCTTGTCCTCATCGTGCATTTCCAGGACAACATTCGCAATATTGTCTTCGGCACACCGCAGAGCAATGTATGGCTGGCCATTCTCATTGCAATCATCGCGCTGGTCGTGGTCGCCATCATTTACGTCTGGTCCGCGCTCTATTCCCTGCGCCATCGTCGGCGAATGCAACATGTACTGGGTGCTATTGTAGAGCCAGTTCGCAAAAAGCTGCTCCATCGCGAAACCTCGCAACAGCACTACAAATCTTCAGATATAACCTCGTATTTCTGGGTCAATGGTCGTCCACCCGAAGGAAAAGAAGGCGAGGAATACCTGCGGCTTGCTCGCTATAACTTTGAAGACTGGAAGCTCAACATCTTTGGACTGGTGGAGCAGCCGCTGCAACTCTCGCTGGACGATTTGCGAGCAATGTCGCAGCAATCGCAAATCACCAAGCATAACTGTATTCAAGGCTGGTCGGGGGTTGCGGAATGGACTGGTGTTCCTGTTGCCGATGTGTTGAAAGCGTGTAAACCCACGGCGGGAGCTTGCTATCTCGTATTCACCTCCTATCAACACCAACACATGGAAGGGAAAGATCGACCGTATTATGAAGTCATCGATATGACATTGGCAAATCATCCACAGACCATCCTGGCCTACGCAATGAATGGTGAAACACTTCCCATTACTCATGGTGCGCCACTGCGCTTGCGCGTTGAAACACAGCTTGGCTACAAGATGGTGAAGTACCTGCGCTCAATTGAGCTTGTAGCAGAGTACAGCACCGTCGGTGAAGGGCAAGGTGGCTATCGTGAGGATGTTCAATACTACGGCATTGGAGCCGAAATTTAGTTCGTTCGATAGGTGCAATTCTTTGCACCCTCTGTAGGAGCGCAATTCTTTGCCTCCATTTAGAAAGGTTTGGTAATTCTCATGGGCGATAAAGTAAGCGATTTCTTATTGAAGCGTCTCTCCGCATGGGGCATTAAGCGCATTTTCGGGTATCCTGGTGATGGCATCAATGGCATCCTGGGCGGACTCGAACGCCATCAAGATTTGATCGAGTTTGTCCAGGTACGCCACGAAGAGATGGCCGCATTCATGGCGACAGCCCATGCCAAGTTCACGGACGAGGTTGGGGTCTGTCTGGCAACCTCTGGTCCTGGTGCTATCCATCTCTTAAATGGCCTGTACGATGCGAAAATGGATCATCGTCCCGTTGTCGCGATTGTTGGGCAAGCAGCAACCACAGCTATGGGAGGCAACTACCAACAAGAAGTTGATCTTATCTCGTTGTTCAAAGACGTGGCGGGCGAATATGTCTACATGGCTTCCAGTCCTGTCCAGATACGTCAACTCATTGACCGTGCCATGCGTATCGCCACCACAGAACGTTCCGTGACCTGCATCATCATTCCAAAGG
>JBPCJY010000052.1:0-3607 GCA_051004815.1 Ktedonobacteraceae bacterium | reverse complement strand
CTTATGCCCCATACCTCTCACGTAAAGATAGAGCAAGCCAGCGGAGGCACCCAATGGATTGGCGCACCGCCGATTGATCGGCCCGTACCCGTTTGCCGACCAATCGGCGGTGGGCGCGATCAATCGGCCCCTACAGACCATTCGTAAGCCTTGGATTTGGCTTACATGAGGTGTATTCTCCCTTGCATCCCCGCTTTTCAAATGAAGCCGGTCAAAGCAATAGAGCTATAGAAAGTCGATCACGATGAGCAGCCAGAGCGTTAGTGAGGATATCTCCTTACCACAGGAAAAGACGAAACAGAAACGTGCCAGGCAACCCACCGTCACGACACGTCGCCTGCTAGGATATTTACTGCCCTTCTGGAAAGTGATGGTGCTGGCGGCGATCTGCCTGCTGGTTTCGAGCGGGGCAGGGCTGGTCTTCCCTTTGCTGATTCAACACCTGCTCGATGGCGTCTTTGTCCACCACGATCAGGGACGGCTGAACCAGATTGCCTTGTTGCTGATCGTCATCTTCCTTGTACGCAGCCTCTTCGATTTTGGACAGAACTACCTGGTCTCCTTTATGAGCGAACGATTGGTAGCCAACCTGCGTAAGCAAGTCTTCGCGCATCTCCAATCACTCGCCTTGACCTTCTTTAACACACGCCGCACAGGTGAGATCATGTCGCGGGTCACGACCGATGTGACGGTCGTACAAACAGGCTTAACCACCAACGTGCTCACATTGTTGCAAGAACTGGTCATGCTGGTTGGCTCCTTCGCGATCATTGTCGTGATTGATTGGCGGCTGACCCTGCTGATTATGCTCCTTGTTCCGCTCGTCGTGCTGCTTGCCACAGGTTTTGGACGACGTTTCCGCTGGCTTTCCAGGGATGTGCAGGAAGAATTAGGGGCGGTGAACACGATCCTGGAAGAGACGCTTTCCGCCATGCGCGTGGTCAAATCGTTTGCCCGCGAACCATTTGAAACGCAACGCTTCAATGCCGGGGTGGATGAAGGATTCAGGATAGCGATGAAGCGCACGAAGGTACGGGCTATCTTTGGCCCATTCATGGGTTTGATCTCTTTCGTCGCTATCTCTATCGTCATCTGGTATGGTGGCACTGAGGTGCTGGCCGGCCATTTGAGTCCCGGCCAACTTATTTCATTTGTGATCTATATGGTACTCATTGCCGGCCCAGTTGTCAGTTTAAGCAACCTCTATTCGCAGACGCAGGAGGCTCTGGGAGCTGCTGAACGCATCTTCGAGTTGTTAGATACTGCGCCAGAGCGTCCAGACGCGCCCAATGCCGTACCGTTACCATCTCTGGAGGGTCAGGTCGTTTTTGAGCATGTCGGCTTCAGCTATAACAAGGATAGCGTCGTCTTGAGCGATCTTTCCATGGCATTGCAGGCGGGACAGATGGTGGCCCTCGTTGGCCCCAGTGGAGCTGGCAAGACAACCATTACCGGCCTTATCCCCCGCCTCTTCGAGCCAAGTAGTGGACATATCTTCATTGACGGCTATGATCTACAAGATGTGCAGATTCGCTCGCTGCGGGAGCAGATTGCGATTGTGCCGCAAGAACCAGCTCTTTTTGGTGGCACCATTCAGGAGAATATCGCCTATGGTCGCCTGGATGCAACGCGAGAAGAAATCGAGGCGGCAGCTTTCGCGGCTAACGCGGCGGAGTTTATTGCTCGGCTTCCCCAGGGCTACGAGAGCACCGTGGGTGAACGTGGTGTGCAGCTTTCGGCGGGGCAACGTCAGCGTATCGCTATCGCCCGTGCCATCCTGCGCAATCCGCGCATCCTCATCCTGGACGAAGCTACCGCCTCGCTCGACAACGAGTCCGAGGCCCTGGTACAGGACGCGCTCAACCGTCTGATGCGCAATCGTACCACGCTGATCATTGCCCACCGCCTGACCACCATTGAAAACGCCGACCACATCCTCGTCCTGAACCACGGCACCATCGTTGAAGAAGGCACCCACGAAGCATTACTCACCAAAGACGGTCTCTACGCCCGCCTCTATAACCGAGAGTTCAGCGAAGAGATGGCATGAAGGTAATTTCAGACATGGGAGACATGGTGTGCAGCCGTCGGCTGCACACCATGTCTCCCATGTCTGAAATTACTCGGGTTTCTGTCCCCATGCGGTCATATATGACCAGACGGCACAGAAATCTTCCGACATGATTTCAATCAGCATCTGATTGTAGCGTTCTTGCGCTTCCGCTTCCGAGAGAACGTCCATTTTGACCATAAATGGCTGGACAAGCTGAAAGGCAATCTTGCAGTTCTGATACATGGGTTCATGCCCCTCGGTGCCATAGGAGAATTCAATGACATGCGCTCGTTGGCCGATTTGCTCATAACCGGCATCGCGCAACAAACGGCCCAGCATTGCCATAATCCCATAGTTGTGCCCATCCGGCGAGGATGTGAAACCAGCCTTGCTTACAGCTCGAAAGGTGAAGTTCTTCCACGTCTCAAAGGCAACACTATTACTTGTCCCCGGCTCGTCGAACTCCGTCAGGCGCATGATGCCGCCTGGACGTGTGATGCGTTTGCACTCCTGAAGAAACGGGGGCCAGCCAGCCTGCGGCATAAACCCAACTAGAAAGCGGGCATTGACCATGTCAAAGCTTTCATCGGGAAAATCCAGCCGCTCACGGGCATTCATGACCTGGAAGCTGGCATTCTCTAGCCCTCGTGACCAGGCTTGTGCGCGTGCATATTCGACCATCGTGTGATTGAGATCAACACCAACAACCCGCGTCTTGGGATACGTAAAGGCCGTATCAAGTGCCCAACCACCAGGGCCACAAGCGATATCCAGGATATCATGCATGGTCGAGACGTCGCCTCGCTCAGGAAACAATCCTCCCATCCCCTCGGTCAGCAGGCGGTCCTGCTTCATCAAACGGGCCATTTCCGCACCGCTAGTAGTATCCAAAATATAGGTATTTTCGTTTTCATTCGACGGCTGGTCGCCTGACATCAACAAGCTCCTTTGGCGGGAGAATTGCTCCCGTTTTTATGTAAACAACATAGTTGTGTGGGTGTTAACAGACCAAATCAGTTTTCTGTATTATAGTAGCAGTTACCGCTGTATGCAATATGTCCGTTTTCTACGCTGATGCAGCATGCAGCATTACCCATCCCTACACCTTTAATCCGTGATACAATACATAGCTCAACAGCTTAAAGGAGGAGTTATGAACGATCAAACACATTCGGATAAAGACCAGTCGCAAATTTCGCTTTCAGAACATGCCCGTAAGAATAAGGCGTTGTGGGAAGCAACCAGCGACAGTTATGAAGAGCGCAATGCGGCGGCACTTTCAGGTGAGAAGGCTATGTCGTGGGGCCTGTGGCGCATTCCAGAGGCGGAACTGCATGTGCTGGGCGATGTGGCGGGTAAGGATATATTGGAGTTGGGCTGTGGCGCGGCCCGCTGGTCGATTGCCCTGGCTGGACGCAGTGCGCGACCTACGGGCCTTGATCTCTCGTCGCGACAACTCCAGCATGCTCGTCGCTTGATGGAAGAGGCGGGTGTCTCGTTCCCGCTTATCGAGGCCAGTGCCGAAGCTGTGCCACTGCCAGACGCCAGCTTTGA
>JBPCJY010000051.1:0-7566 GCA_051004815.1 Ktedonobacteraceae bacterium | reverse complement strand
TTAAAAAATACTTTTTGGCTTCTCAAGCGGATTCCTCTTATTGGAATGATACTAATCGGCGCGATTGTGCAAAAACGAAACCGCTTTGGATGCCCCTTGATCTAATTCACACCAAACGTTTAAGAAGTCTGAAAGGAGATTGGCTATGAAGTACCAGGTGCGTTCGGGCCATGTGTTCAAATATGGGGCCCTGATAGTCCTGAGTGTGGTCTTCCTGTTCCCACTCGCCTGGATGATCGCCACCTCGCTGAAAACGAATACGGAGGTACTCGGAAATCCCACCGCGTTCTTTCCGGTCATCCCACAATGGGGAAACTACCCTGACGTTATCGCTGCTTTGAACTTCTGGCAAGAAACGCTTAATACGCTGATTATGGCACTAGGCGTCACCTTAGGTCAGATTCTCCTGGCTGCCCTGGCCGGATATGCGTTCGCACGCTTGCCGTTCTTCGGGCGCGATGTTCTCTTCCTGCTGGTCCTGGCGACACTCATCATTCCCTTTGAAATCCTTTTCGTGCCGCTCTATCTCATGCTTGCTGGTTGGGGTGGATGGCTGAACACGTTCGCGGCTCTCATTGTCCCCAGCCTGGTGAGCCCGTTCGCCATCTTCGTCTTCCGCCAGTTCTTTATCACGATACCCAAGGAACTGGACGAGGCGGCCAGGATCGACGGTGCTGGCTACTATCGCGTCTTCTGGTCGGTGATGCTGCCTCTAGCAGCCCCGGCAGCCACAACCGTCTTTATCCTGACCTTCCTCAGTGAATGGTTCAACCTGCTCAAGCCGCTGGTCTTCACTTCGTCGCCGAGTTTGTATACGCTGCAACAGGGATTGCAAATCACTCTCAATAGAGGGGCAAACCTGGTGCCAAACGTGGCGACCTTGATGGCAGGTGTTGTGTTGGCGAGCATCGTGCCAGTCATCATGTTCCTGATTGGGCAGAGGTACTTTGTGCGCAGCGTCGCTTCAACTGGTCTGAAGGGTTAGATAGGACTATTGTTGGAGCTACCCGCGTTTGTCGGGCTGTACTCAAACAAGGGGTTTGAGGGCATCAGTCGAAGTTGGCATGCCTATGAACGTGAACATGTTTTACCGGCAGCACCTGAAGCGGTGCTGCCGGATTGTCCCAATTTTGTGACCAAACGGGCGGTGCCATTGCGCTATCGCTTCCATGTCGCCATGTCTGGCGCACTGGGCATCGGGGGCGATCTCTCACATTGGACGCCGCAAGAGCAAGAGGAAGCGCGGTACTTCATTGCCCTCTATAAACGTGTGCGCTCGACTATCCAGAACGGCCTGCTCTATCGTCTGCGCTCACCTCGAACAGGAGGGATTGCGGCCTCGCAGTATGTTGCGCAAGATGGCAGTGAGGTAGTGGTGTTTGCCTGGGGACACTCGCAGCAATTCGGAGAGGGGCAAGTATCGCTGAGGTTGCACGGTCTAGAGGAGGAAGCGCACTACGCGGACGATAAAAATGGTGCCACGTATAGCGGCGCGTACCTTGCACAACAGGGACTGCCAGTGAAGCTGGTGGGCGACTACGCCAGTCATATGGTCCATCTCTTCCGCGCAACATCCACCCGGTAAACACAAACGCAAAATTTCATTCCTTTTTCATGAAAACATATCTATGTTAACTTCCTCATAACCTCCGGTGGGGTTGTGCAAGCCCTGCTTCACATTGTACAATGAGGGGGAGCAGCACGTTCCTGGTTCCCAGTTTTCCGTTCCCAGCCGTGGCAACATTCAACTGGGACGGCGTGAACCAGGAATTTTTTTGGTAGGAGGTTCATCCATTGACCGATTTATTTTCCGAGATTGATCATTGCGTCACCGCACCGCAAGGATTCCGCGCCGGTACCACATCCTGTGGCATCAAGTCTGATGGCTCGATTCCTGATCTGGCTATTTTGGCTTCAGATGTACCTTGTGTCGCCGCTGGCACATTCACTACCAGCGCGACCCGCGCCGCACCCGTGTTCGTTTGCCAGGAACACCTAAAAAGTGGCACAGCACAGGCGGTCATCGTCAACAGTGGGAATGCCAACTGCGCCACGGGCGACCTTGGCCTCTTCAACGCCTATCGTATGTCCGAATTGGTGGCACAGAAGCTACATTTAGAGAACGAAATGGTGCTCTGTTCTTCTACTGGCATTATCGGTCGGCAACTTCCCATAGACAAAATTCAACATGGTGTCGCCGCCATTGAGTTAAGTCGCGAACAGGGCAATGCCTTTGCCGAGGCAATCATGACCACCGATACGCGTCCCAAGCGCATTGCTCTGGAATTCCAGCTTGATGGGCGCACCGTGCGCCTGGGCGGTGTCACGAAAGGCGCGGGCATGATCTATCCCAATATGGCAACTATGCTCTGCTACCTGACCACCGATGCCGCTATCACACACGAGTGGATGAAGGCGGAGGTCAAAGCCGCCGTCGATGACTCGTTCAATATGATCTCGATGGATGGCGATATGTCCACGAACGATACCTGTATCTTGTTTGCCAACGGACTGGCTGGCAACACGCCCATCAACGCGCAACATCCAGAAGCAGGGACGTTCCGCGCCGCACTCCGTCATGTGACTACCTATCTCGCGAAAGAGATGGCGCGTGATGGCGAGGGCGCGACAAAACTCATGACCGTCTATGTCAGAGGTGGACGCGATAAGGCCGATGCCGTGAAAGCGGCCCGTGCCATTACGCTCTCTCCGCTCTGGCAGTGCGCCCTGGCTGGTGGCGACCCCAACTGGGGACGTATTACCGCCGCCCTGGGAGCCAGTGGTTGCGCATTAGATCAGGCCACCTATGATATCTTCATCGGCGATGTACAGGTCATGAAGCAAGGTATGGGCGCACAATACGATCAGGAAACAGCGCGTCAAGCAATGGCCGGCACGGAAGTTACCGTGACCATTGACCTGCACCTGGGCGATGGGCAAGCCACTGCCTGGGGCTGCGACCTGACCCATGGCTACATCGACGAAAATACACTTTATACCCGCTAACACGGGCAGTATTACTAGCAACATTGCTATTGCATTGCAGAGAAGGAGCAATTTCATGACAACGACGAGTCAAAGAGATTGGGTTGCATTGGAGCACCAGTATTATCAGAGCACCTTTAAACGACAACCATTAACGCTAGTACGTGGCGAGGGTACCCGCGTATGGGACAGTGACGGCAAGGTGTACCTTGACTTTGTAGCAGGTATAGCCGTCAATGTGCTGGGCCATTGCCACCCTGCCATCATCGAAGCGGTGCAGCATCAAGTAACCCAACTGGTACACGTCTCCAACTTATATTACAACACGCGCCAGATCGAGTTGGCGGAACTGCTCGGCCAGCAAAGCAATGGTATGCGCTCATTCTTCTCCAATAGTGGAGCTGAGGCCAATGAAGGTGCCATCAAACTGGCTCGCAAATATGGCCGCGTCCATCGCAATGGTGCCTTTGAAATTATCAGCATGGATCGTAGCTTCCACGGTCGCACCCTGGCTACCACCGCAGCCACTGGACAAGCGTTTTATCAAGCCACCTGGGTTCCCATTCCCGAAGGGTTCAAGCAAGTACCCTACAACGACCTTACGGCACTGAAAGCAGCCACCACCGATAATACAGTGGGGATATTGCTTGAGGCGGTACAGGGTGAAGGCGGTATCTGGCCCGCTGATAAGGCATATCTCCAGGGTGTGCGCCAATGGTGTGACGAGCGCAATATGGTCATGATCTGTGACGAAGTCCAGGCAGGTATGGGACGCACAGGCAAATTCTTTAGCTGGGAAAACTACGATGTCGTTCCTGATATCGTGACCATGGCCAAGGGATTGGCCGGCGGTGTGCCAATTGGTGCCATGCTCGCAGGCCCACGCGCTGACATCTTTACCCCCGGCGACCACGGCACTACCTTTGGCGGCAACCCCATTGCTAGTGCCGCCGGTATCGCCACGATCAAAACTATCCTGGAAGAGAACCTGTTGGAGAACGCGACCAAGATGGGCGCGTACTGGCGCACCAAGCTCGAAGCCTTCTGCAAAAAATATCACTTCCTTGATAGCCCACGCGGCATTGGATTGATGCAAGCCGTTAACGTGTCACACGAACTTGCCGCCACGATTGTCCAGCAAGCCCTCGAACATGGCCTGCTACTCAACAACCTTGGCACCACAACCCTACGCATGATCCCCCCACTGAACCTCTCAAAAGAGGAAATCGACGAGGCGTCAGAGTTGTTGGATCTCGCCCTCACCGACGTGGCCAATATGCCCGTCGCCCAAGCGTAGACATTTAGGAGTTTTTGGGGGCAAGCAAGCCTCTAGACTTGCTTGCCCCCAAAAACTCCTTTTCATCAGTATTCTACAGCGCTAATAGCTTCTCGTAATACATACCCCGCCACCTCATATCCCCTCCCCAATCGCTCCTTCTCCGGCAAATCGGTCAGCCACTCCCACTCAGCTTCCTCTTGTACAGTAAAATTGTCGCACACCAGATTGGGCAATGTCCTGGGAACAAGGGGTATAGCACGGCGATGCTCCGCGTCATGCTCGGTACCGTACACCTCAAAGACGAAACCGCGCATGTCATAGAGCAAAACAACTATACCGCCAACATCTACAAGGGAACGCAAGAGATGCAAGTGAGCATGAATCACCCGCAACCTGAAATCTTGCGCGGCATCTTGATAGCGGCGGTGCCGTTCCTGTTCGCCCAGCAGTTGTGGAGCCAGCCGCTGCACATGATCGAGGATATCGAGCAGTGGATAGCTATACAGTTGTGAAAGCACCAGCGAACTGATGACGAGGCCAAATTCACCCTCGCCAACACTTGCAAGTTCAGGTGGGTCAGGAACGACGCATTGCTCTAAACATTCGGCGGCAGCATCAAACACGGCTGTCGCTCCCCGCGTAATTAGCGTACCCCAGGGTTGTTTATCAAGCAGGGTATGTAAGTTTGTGCTGACACCACCGCTGATATCCGCCTCCAGCAAACGCACGCGTTTGCGCAATGCCGCCGAGGCGAGTTCAGCACGTCCTTGTTGCATGGATGAGGCATCCAGGTCAACCAGCACAACCTCGTCCGCGGCACGGGCCAGTTCCGCCAGAGGTACCTCCGTACAAGCACCCGCTCCCAGTATCACTACCCCCGCTGAGGCACCACGCGCACGGGCTTGTAGCCCGTGATGTATCAATGTAGAGCAATGTTCCAAATGCTGCGGACTATGTTGGCGCAGCCACTCACGTCGCTGCGCCCCTTGCGTTTGCCCATTATTATAAGCCAGTGTATTCACGCGCACAGCTTCTTTACCTGCCAGTATAATTTGGACGCCGTTTTTGCAGGAAGGACATCACTCCCTCGCGGTGATCCTCTGTCCCTCTGGCGATATCTTGCAGCTCACCTTCCAGGCGCAGTGAGCTTTGCAGGTCGCTGTCCAGCGATTTATTCATCAGTTCTTTGATGAGTCCATAGGCGCGTGTTGGCCCGTTCGCCAGCCGCTGCGCCAGGGCATGCGTTGCCGCCTCAAACCCTGCTACCGGAACGCATTTGTTGACTAGCCCGATACGCTCAGCCTCTAGGCCGCTCACCTCTTCTGCCAGTAGAGCCATTTCGAGGGCTTTGCCAAAACCTACCAGACGCGGCAGGAAAAAACCACCACCACCATCAGGCACGAGGCCGATACGGGCAAACGCTTCGATAAAGCGAGCATCGTCGGCAGCGATACGCAAGTCGCAAGCCAGAGCAATGTTACACGAAATACCTGCGGCGACCCCGCGCACGGCAGCTATGACAGGCTTGGGCATGGTGCGGATTGCCAGCACAACGCGATGATATTTTTGCAGATGCACACTCACTTTGACGGGTTCGCTGCTGGCACTCATAGCCGCGAAACTCTTCAAATCCTGCCCTGAGCCGAAACCTCGACCAGCACCAGTTAGAACAACACAGCGCACGGCATCATCTTCCGCGCCAGCATCTATCGTCTCTCCCAGTTCTTCAAGCATGACATCATTGAACGCGTTCAACACTTCGGGCCGATTCATGGTAATGGTGAGTACACCGCCATCCTGATGGACAAGCAGGTGCTGGAAATCAGTTCGCATCAAGTAATTCTCCTGTCGTGGATACTCTACGGCAAATGACGGTAGCCAGGGAATATGTTTCCCGCCCGGACGCTACGAGTGGATGGTCGGCAAGTCCAGCATCAGGACTTCGAGCGCGGTACGTGCATTCACATTCTGATCCATAGCCTCCATCGTACTCAAAATGGCGCGTACCATACGCTCAGCCTCAGCCGTGCCAATTTTCGCGGCCTGTTGCTTTAAAATCGGGCGCATATCTACGTTGACGGTCAAATCGAGACACCCATTCGCTGCTAATACCATATCACGCCACCACAGTAACCACAACTCTAGCACAATACGCGCCTTGTCGCTGTCAGCACTAAGCTTCTGCGCGATCTCGAAGCGTTGCACCTTGCTGACCCCTGGCAGTTTTGCCAGCGTCTCCAATTGTGCTTTGCGCTCCAAAAGCACATCTTCATCCTCGACCGCCTGTATCGCCCAACCCATACGTCCAGCGGCCAGCGCGGCAATCAACGCTGCCTCGTCCGACTCTACCTCCCATTGTTGTTCCAACGCAGTTTTGATCTGTGAGCTTGTGAGCAGGTGCATAGGAATGTGCTGTACCCGCGAGAGGATAGTTGGCAACAGCAGCCCTGGATCGGAGACAGTGAGCAGCAGCACAACATCGATCTCAGGTTCTTCCAGCGTCTTTAAGAGACAGTTGGCGGCTTGGATGTTCATCGCCTGCGCGTTCTCTATAATGAAGATGTTGCGTCGCCCCTCCAATGTCTTGCGCGAGGAATCGCTTTGCAGGGCGCGTACCTGTTCTATTAAGATAAATTGCTTGTCCGCCGCTTTACGAATAATATGCAGATCAGGATGATTGCCATGCAGCACTTTGCGACAAGCCAGACACGTATTACAAGGCATCTGAGGAGCAACCCGCGGGTCAGGGCCACCAGTACACAGCAACGTCTGCGCAAAGAGCCGGGCCAGCAATGTTTTACCAATCTGGTCAGGCCCCGTCAACAAATAAGCATGACGAACCTGCTGCGCGGCAAGCGTCCGCCGCAACAAGTCAATAGCATGTTCGTGACCAACAATATTCCAACCAGCTTGTGTTGTTTCCATATTTTCCCGTTATGATAAGGCTTCTTTTGAGCATTGTCACCACCAGTCAAGTGACCAACAACAGTATAAATCATGAGCGTACAATTTGGAAGACCACTATTTGGTATGGGTGTGTTTCTTTTTTTGTAAGGGCGTTTTGGTAATGTATGTAGGGACAGGGGCTGGGCTTGCACGGGAAGGGTTTTTGCACCGCCCATCGCCGCCTGTCATTCTGAGCGCCGCGAAGAACCTCCGTGCCACGAAAGAGTCTTCGCGGCGCTCAGAATGACAGGGGCTGGACCTGGGTGACGCGCACCATGACAGGGGCTGGACCTGGGTGACGCGCACCATGACAGGGGCTGGACCGGGGTGACGCGCACCATGACAGGGGCTGGACC
>JBPCJY010000050.1:0-23832 GCA_051004815.1 Ktedonobacteraceae bacterium | reverse complement strand
ATTGCCCCTGTTGCCTCCTGGTGATTGATCGTGATCTGAATGCTGCCATAAACATCACAGCGGTGGGATTACACCGCGTGGGTTTGCCCCAAGAAGCCCCTGCATTTATGCATGGGGAGTAATCACGGTCAGGCACAACGGCTGTCGTAGCAGAACAACTCAACCGTAACTGGAAAAGCTGCGATATCTCCCCCGAATATTGTCAATCGGCCGCCGATAGAATGGAATTGGTCGAAGATTGGCCTATTGAGAAGTGGATACAATATGATTTGGACAATGCGGAGCGGAGAAAATCAATATATTCCCTTACTCAATCTCCAACAACACATCCCCATCATCGACGAAATCACCCTCGCTCACCTTCACCGTCTTCACTGTCCCATTCACCGTGGACTGCACTGGAATCTGCATCTTCATCGACTCCAGCATCACCACATCCTGATCAACCTCCACCTTATCACCCTGCTTGACCAGAAACTCCAACACAACCCCGGCCATATTCGATACAACACGTTTCATATCTGCTCAATTCTCCCTTTTATAGCAAATGCTTTTACCCCTCATTATGTCACATAGCTTCCTCTCTCCCTATATGTTTGAGAGATATTGGGCCGTATCATCACCCTGCTTATCTGCATAGGCTTGAGCTATGTAATGGACACATTTTAATATCGAAGGTGTTGGGGCCATTGTGAGATATATCAGCATAATACAGTCTTCCAGCAGCGGGCGGTATGGAAGACGTTGCACTCGTGTCCTCTTCAATAATAAGAAACCAATCATACTGCGCAAGCAAATTGCGATGTTGCGCGTCAGTAAAGGAACAATGCTGTACCGTGCTACATAAAGGCCACTGCGGCGGCAAGCTTGGATTCTCAGAGAACGTGTCTAACCACGCATAGTAGATTTTTCCGGCATGCGCGGGAAGAGCGATCTGTAAGTCAACTTGCAATTGATCGTTAGTACCTTGCTTGCTGCTACCAAAGGTAATAGCTCCCACCTTTACACCTGACGGCTGTGGCGTAGTGGTCACACCTCCGTGGGAAGATGCGGTAAACAGCGCGATAGCCCCTATCCCGGCTCCAACTAGTACGATAATACTGCAAGCAATCAAAGCGATAGAGAGCCATCTTCTTCGTAGGAAAGGCGGAGCTACAGCAAAAGCAGGCGTTCGTATGGGAACTGGAAAACTACCCCCCAAAGGTATCGGTGCTGGGGTACGATGTACGGGCGTGTTAACTCCCGCCTCTACTTTACTATCTATAGGTGTGAACGACAAAGGATATGGAGCCGTAAGATGAGAGGTAGAAGGAGTATTCTCGTGCGCTAGATTGACGGGTTGGAGCGGATTGTAATCAGCTTGTATGTCCATACCAGGAGGCGTTCCCAGGCTTGCCGGGACCGCTACATTGAGTGCCTGAGCTAGCGCAACAGTCATCGCGGAGGCAGAAGGGAAACGCTGCCCTGCATCTTTGGCGATGCTCCGTAGCACAACCGCCGCCAGAGTGGGCGAAATACGCGGGTTAAAGAGGGTTGGCGCAGGAGGTTCTTCATAAATGTGCTGCATCATAATAGATATTTGGTTATCACCCTGAAAAGGTGCGCGGCCCGCCAACACTTCATAGAGAATAATACCAAGCGAGTAGAGATCAGCGCGTTCATCCCCTGGCTGGCCCTGCGCCTGCTCCGGTGAGATATAACGAGGCGTACCAGCTATAAAGCCAGTTAGTGTGCTGGTGGTTGCTCCTTGTAACTTGGCAATACCAAAATCGGTCAGGATAGGTTCGCCCATCGGCTTACCTGATGGATTGCGCTTATCGAGCAGAATGTTCGCTGGTTTGATGTCCCGATGAACCATCCCTTGCCGATGAGCATAGTCAAGTGCGAGACTGATAGCGGTAAAGAGAGACACTATGTCAGCGGCAGAGGGAAATTGACCCTTACGCGATGTAGC
This sequence comes from Ktedonobacteraceae bacterium, assembly GCA_051004815.1. GTDB lineage: Bacteria > Chloroflexota > Ktedonobacteria > Ktedonobacterales > Ktedonobacteraceae > JBBQXY01. The sequence goes on along the minus strand of JBPCJY010000050.1, from coordinate 21,878 downwards.
ACGAATATAGTCAGCCAGCGTTCCACCCTCAACATAGTCCATCACCATATAAGCCGTAGCACCTGATTCTCTGGTATCGGTGAATTGGAAATCGTGAATCTGTACAATGTTGGGATGATGGAGAGCGGCGACAAACTGCGCCTCACGAGTGAAGCGTGCTACGAAATCTGCGTTGTCGCGTAGATTACCCTGTAATAGCTTTATCGCCACATAGCGACGCAGTTGGGTATCGTACGCCTTCCAGACCTCGCCCATGCCGCCACGTTCCAGATGTTCTTGCATTTCGTATTTACCAAGGCGTTGTGGCCCTGTATTCATCCTCGCGTCCCACCCTCTCGTCTTCAGATACTGTTCGGCAGTTTATTGGTAATCGTAAAAGCTGCCAGTTGCTGGATATTGTCGTGAGCCTGCAAAACGCCAGGCACTACCTGGTCCGTCGCTGGATCGAGCTTGCCAACATAGGCATAAGTTACATCCGTCAGTAACTTATCAACCATCGTCAGCGTCTGTGGCTGCGACAATTGCGTACTGTCCATCTGAGCCAATTGCCGCGCATAGCCTCGCGCCTCGTTTAACCATGTTGCCGCGTTATTCAAGTCGGTAAGAATCTGCGTGGAGATTTTAACCATCTCCGGTGTCACATCCGGCGCATTAATCACCCCATTCAGGTGAATAGGGATATGACTGACATAGCCAGGAGGATTATTTTTCAACTCAGTTCCCTTTTGCTGTACCGGATCTACCGAAAGTAAGGACACTTGCGCCGCCGTTTGATCGGCATATACTGGCGCACCGCCCGGTATATCCAAATGCACATTTGGTGATCCATCCAGGTAGTCCAACATGCTAATAAATAGCACATGCATTTCACCCGGATTCTTGCCGTAATCATCCCGCGCGGCAGTTCCCCACTCCATCAGCTTTTCCGTATTCCTGTAGAGCCAAACGTCCAACCCTCCTGGTAATCCCAGCACATCTACCACCGTTTCTTTATAGAATAGGTGACGAATATGATCGAGCGCACTCAACTGCGGCGTCCCCGTCCCATAGGGTGTTTGCGGAAGCTGCGCATAGTAACGCCACATGCTGCGATCCGCGGCGGGACCACGCGGCGTTCCTGTGGTATCCTCCTCCGTTATGAGCAAGCGGCTCGCCAACGAGAACAAGTTATCATGATGGGCCGTACCAGTATAGAGGAAACTTGCCTTCCCACCCTTGACAGGTAAGGCATTCGGCGTGAGCAAAAGCGGCAGCTTAAACAATGGTTGCGGCTGTAGCGGATTAGCTTCCACTTGAGGATGTATATCAGCCAGCAACCAGGCGTAATAACTTTTACCAGCGTGAGGCGAAGGAAGGTTTTGCAGGTCAATCTCCAACTCATCAGCAATCCCTTGCGCGGAACGCGCATCATACTGTCCGGTGCTGATAAAGAAAGCCTGTCCTACCACCTGGCTTGCTGGAGGAAGAACCGGGCCGCTCGTCGGCTTTTTCTGAAAGAATCCCAGGTATGCGCCTACACCTGAACCCAGCAGCACCAGCATAGCCAGCACAATCAGAGCCAGGTACAATGCTCTCCTTCGTCTCCGTGGTCGCACGGGCGGCAAGAATGGTGCCACAGGAGGAGGAGTTGGTAAAGGTGTTCTTTGTACATTCATAGCTGCGCCACCTTCACCGGAAGTAGCCATAGGCTGTGACTGTGCGGAAGAGAGAGAGGCTAGATGTGTCGCTCCCATGCTATCAAATGATGGCGTAGCGGGCAGCGGTGTCATGCCTGGCTGCCCACTTGCAGCACCATACGTGGGTCTATTCAACGTATCCTGTCGATAGTCATGAAGGCTCTCAGGAACCGGAATATTCAGTGCCTCCGCGATGGCAACAGTCATAGCAGAAGCACTGGCGAAACGTGCGTTTGGGTCTTTCGCCAGTGCCTTTAAGATAACCATCGACAGAGAGGCTGGCACATTGGGATTGATAAGGGCAGGATCAGTAGGAGCTACATTGATATGCTGCATAATTACTGCTACCGGCGTGTCCCCTCTAAAAGGCAGCACTCCCGTCACCATTTCATACAGAATAACCCCTAGCGCATAGAGATCACTGCGCTCGTTGCCAGGATAGCCGCTAGCCTGCTCTGGTGAGATGTAGAGCGGCGTCCCTGCCTGAGAACTGCTAAGGACACTGCTGGACACTGCCAGGAGTTTGGCTACCCCGAAGTCAGTCAGAATAGGCTCACCCATAGGATTACGTGCCGTATGCTGCTTATCCAGCAGAATATTCGCCGGCTTGATGTCGCGGTGAATCATACCCCGCAAGTGGGCATAGTCAACGGCAAGGCCGATCGAGGTAAAAAGATTCACAATGTGCGCCGGAGAAGGAATCGTTCCTTTAGCAGAAGTGCTGGCGATGTAATCGGCCAGCGTTCCACCTTCGACATAATCCATTACCATGTAAGCAATGGGCACGTTTGCTTCAAGGGGGCTTGCTACTTGGAAGTCATGAATCTGCATAATGTTTGGATGGTGAAGGGAAGCAATAAATTGGGCTTCACGCTCGAAACGCGTAATAAAGTTCGGGTCTTCTTGCAGATTCGCATGCAGAATTTTGATGGCGACGTAGCGTTGCAATTGCGTATCGCGTGCTTTCCAAACGTCTGCCATACCACCCTGTCCCAAACGCTCCAATAGTTCATATTTTCCAAGATGTGATGAGTTTGTACTCATGATACACTCCTGATTCGTATCTCAGCAGCATCCCTCTCGTTACACAGTGCAGGGTTCAGTCGAGGTACATGCTCTAATGTCAAAGGTTGCCAAACGCTGGGCACTATAGTGAATCTGTACAACGCCTTCCTTTACCTGGTGGGTATATGGATCGATCTGACCAACAAATGCGTTGTTCGCTTGTGCTGCCAAATCATCCAGCAGAGACAGACCTTGAGCACTGAACAATTGGTCAGGCGTCATCTTATAAAGCTGGAGTGCATCGGACTGCACAAGATGTAGCCAGGTGTTCACATTACTAATAGCCGTATCGATTTGAATAGCCAGTGATTTCTGTTGCGGATCAGTATCGCTAATCTGAGCTATATCATGAAGATGCGTAGTAATATGATACAGATAGCCAGGCGGGTTTTGGTTCTGGGGATCAAACTCAAGCAAGGCAACTTTCGCAATATTGTTCGTGCTATCGAAGATCGGTGGTACACCAGGCAACTGTTGTTGGATGTACGTTGTGCCATCGAGATACGTCAGGATTCGCAAGAGCTGACGATCTATGAAACCCGCACTCGTGGTACTTTTGTCCTTCCAGGAGTCCCTCGCACTGCCACTCCATTCAAGTATCTTTTCTGTATTTCTATACAGCCAGATATCCAACCCACCGGTTAAGCCGACTGAAGCGAGCTTGGGATCTGCCGCGAGAAGGTGACGAAAGTGGTCATACAAACTGTAGTGCTTCTCTGTATCCAACGGGTTGGGCTTTTGGGAGAACGCGGAATAGTAGAGCCATGTACTGGGATCTACAGAAGGGCTAGCAGGTAATGCACTGGCATCCCCTTCAGTGATAAGTAGGCGACTGTTGCTTGCCAGCAGATTCGTGTGATTTGCATCACCTTGATAAGTGAGACTCGCGGTGCCATCAGAATGGAACGTTAATTTTCCCAGAGGGATAGGCTGCCAATCCGACCCTATCGAGTTCAATAACCAACCGTAATAGGCATTGCCAGGCGAAGGAGAAGCCATCTTTTGCATATTGATCTGTAATTGATCGGTAATTCCCTTGCTGTCCTGTGGATTTGTGCTCAAAAGTCCGCTACTAATAAAGAATGCATGCCCCACTATCGGTATTGCTGGTGCTACGTTCCCGCGTGAAAAAAACACAAAGTAACTCCCTAAGGCTGAGCTTAACAATATTATGATCAACAGAGCCATCAAAGCGATGAATAATCCCCGTTTCCTACGTTTCTGCGGTGAAGCCACCGTCGGAGGCGGCACAGGAGCCACTTGAGGCGCATTCGGCACCGCAGCTCTCGCTACATGCGTCGGTGGCATAGGAGTGACTGGCCCACGCGACTGAGCCACAGGATACGCCGCCTGGGCTGCCGCTAACGTCGGAAGTCCCATATCCATAGCAGACAAGCTCCTGGAAGCACCGTCAGGCTGTAGCGCAGGTGTCATAGAAACGGAGGATACGTGTCTGCCATTGCCGGGTATTTCCGCTGGTATTGATGTCATGGCAGACGAGATGCCCGGAGCAGGGAAAGACCCACTCTCCCAGCCAGGTAGCCCCGGTGAAGACGGCGTCATTCCAGCCGCCGGATCCGCTGTAATGTATGTCGGGCTATTCCTTGTGTCGTCTGACTCATCAATCTGAATAGGCTCCGCTATAATAGGTATGTTGAGTGCTCTAGCCAGACTGCTAATCATTGCACCAGCACTTGCATAGCGCATAGCTGGATCTTTGGCCAGGCTGCGCAAAAGTACAGCAGTGACCGCCGGAAGAATGTTCGGGTTAATCAGTGCTGGAGGCGTCGGGGTGGCACTCATATGCTGTGAAATGGTGTCAGCTGGATTATCACCATCAAAGGGCAATGTTCCTGTAAACAGTTCATAGAGTATTACCCCCAGCGAGTAGAGATCACTTCGCTCATTACCAACATGTCCCTGCGCCTGCTCCGGCGATATGTAAGACACGTTGCTGAGCGGCCAATTGACCGTTTTCAATAGCTGCATCATACCGACGTCAGTCAGTAAAGGCAGTGGCATGCTAGAGTGGCTTGACTTACCAAGCAGAATATTGCTTGGTTTGATATCGTTATGCACAATACCTTGTTGATGCGCATAATCGATGGCCGCACTGATAGGGTGCAACAGACGAACAACCTCAGCAGCAAGCGGGAATCTCCCCATGTGCGACGTGTTTTTAATGTAGTCCGCTAACGTTTGTCCCTCAATGTAATCCATCTCCACACAAGGTGTGATGCTTGCGAATGCTGGGGGCCGAAAGACCTGGAAGTCGTGTATCTGCACAATATTGGGATGGTGTAAGGAAGCAACTATCCGCGCCTCATCAAGAAAACTTGCCACAAAAGCAGGGACAGACTGTGTTGCTGGCAGATGTGGGTGGAAGAACTTGATAGAAACGTAACGATTCAGCTGAGTGTCAAAGGCCTTCCACACTTCAGTCATAGGCCCTCGTCCCAGAATTTCCTGCAATTCGTATTTGCCAAGTTGCCGTGAGTTTGTGCTCATTACCGCACCTATCCTTCTGCATGCCGCAGTTCTTGCTATCCAATATCCAGGAACAACACTAGGAATATACCTTTATGTGATCGCTTTTACATGTTTTTCTATTATTACTACAATTGCTAGAAAAAAGCATAGTATAATCACTTCCAATTATCCAAGATAATCACATGTATGTCAATGAATTTTTTCACAGAAATTGTGGTCACTGCTCACATCTTAGTCATTATTACTTACAGCAAGGAGTCCGTTTTGGGGAGGTGCAGACTACACCTCCACAAAACGGACTCCTTGCCGCTTATGGCTCATCCATATACAAACTCTTACAAACTGCCGTCGGCAGTGAGAAGTCAAAACCTGAGCAGTCACTACCCCTTTAAACTAAATTGATTCGTCCCAAGATTAAAAGTGCCGTTTGCCTTCGGAGTAGAGAACGTAAGAACACCATTATGCGCCGTGAGAATAGTCAATGCGCCGACAGGTTGCGCGGTCTGATAGAGATGGAGGCTCTGCTCACCGCTCGTCAGATTCTCCCGCAATATCGCCAGGACTCCAATGGTAGGCGTTCGCACCATAGAGCCAGCATAGATAGAAACGAGCACATTATCGACAACCATACGCGCTATATTCGTGGGATGGAGCACATTTGCCGATACAGGAATTGGCCCACCAGCAGAGAGTGGTAGAACACCTGTCAATTGCTGAGCGTTTGCCATAACAAATGTATTCGATATCTCACTACTTATGGATTTTGCGGTCTTAGTGCCAGTCACAAGTGGCTGTATCGTAGCATCACTGGTCGAAGTCCGGCCCTGGCTGGTAGCAATCGCTACCAGCAACAGGCAACTGATAATCACAGCCCCACCCACGAGCATCCATCTCCACTGCATAGCTCCAAGCTTGTGTGTGTATCGTTTCTTGCGTATACGCTTTTTCCGCATCGTATCCTCAACAGTCACTATGACGTATGATAAATCTTTGTTGAGAAAATCATCCCAGGCAAATCTCTAGCCGTGCAACTATTCGAAGCTTCGGCATTATACATTACGCTAAATGCCTGTGCGGGAGAATAGGTACCGCCTAGATCCTCGGCCATAATCCCTTTGAAGTAGATGGGGCCACCTTCATAGCGACATGCCCACACCGCCAAAGGCTCCCAATCGTAAGTTGCATCACCACTGTAATAAATCTCCGGCAAAGGAAAATTGTCCCGCGCTCCATACGCTATGTACCAGACCTGGTAGTTAGACCACCAGCCAGGCGAATCGTCTCCAAAATCGAAGTAGGCATGCGAGGTGACATTGTTGTACCCATTCACCATGCTACTTGTCAACGCAAAGTTCGCCCACTCCACCTCCAGGTCGCCCGCTCCATTGGCGCCCACCACGGAATAATGATTGGCAGTAATAAAGCTCTGTACACTATTAACCATCCTGCCCCACTGCTGACCGGCGGCATACCATATCGATATGTTGAGGGGCATCGAATTACCAGAGTAATAGTTACTACTGCCAATACCGATGGCGATGTTCGTATAATTGGTGCGGCAGTGCCACACCCCCTGCGCAAAGTTAGCAATAGCATGCATGATAGCTGTATCCGTATCATGATGACCACCAAAATCGTAGGTGCCATAGATATTATTGCCAAAGTAAACCGGCTCACCCCAATCAAGAATCAGCAATCCAGGCGATCCATGAGCAGCACTACAGCCCTGATTGTACAGTGCAACAGGGTTGGTCGAGGACTCATAAATCGAGACCGTATTGCCAGGGATACGCATGTTCGATGACAGCTTCTTTGGCAAAATTGCTAAGGCATCTTTTGCCGGCTCGTGCCATGGAGTTGATGTCGCATGGGCCATCTGTGGCCTGGGCAAGTTGAGAACAATAAGCATACCGAAAACGATCAGAAGGGCTAGTAAACCAGCAAACTGACGTCGAAAACGCATGACGTAGAACCTCGCTTTTTATGAAAAATCATCTTTGTACAAGGCCTCGTGGCCGATGTATCACTACGTAACTACATCGGTCAGTTTGCGTAGAAAAACATCACTGATCATGTATTCGGTAATCTCAAGTCAGTAACGACTAATAAGGGCTTCTCATCGCTACAGCGATGAGAAGCCCTTATTAGTCGTTACCGTCTCTACCCTATTACACCGGATAAATTGGGTTGCGACACTCCGAGAAAGGCACATCCTTCGTCTGATAGATGCTGTAACGAGCGATCAATTCAGCACGCAATGCCTCAAACGGCGTAATAGTATCGACAATCAGTTCAGAGGCCAGCCGGAAAATATCAATATCCTCAGCGTAACGCGCCTCCATCATCTTGCGGAACGGCTCCCGCTGCTCCTCCGGCAACTCCGCGATCTGATTCGCAAAAACAGCATTGATGGCCGCCTCCGGCCCCATCACCGCAATCTGCGCCGTCGGCAACGCAATCACCGCATCAGTCCCGAAAGCCGGTCCAGCCATCGCGTACAGTCCCGCCCCATAGCACTTCCGCACAATCACCGCTATCTTCGGCACCACCGCTTGCGAAACCGCCGCGATAAACTTGGCCCCATGGCGAATAATACCCGCCCGTTCAACGGCAGAACCAATCATAAACCCCGAAACATCAGCCAGGAAAAGCAGAGGAATATTGAACGCATTGCACGTATTCACAAAGCGCGTCCCCTTATCCGACGAATCGGTGAAAATCACGCCTCCCTTCACCCTCGGCTGATTGGCAACAATACCAATCGCACGCCCATGCAATCGCGCAAAACCCGTAATCAACTCCTGCGCAAACAGCTTTTTGATCTCCAGAAAACTACCGCCATCGACCAGCGAGGAAATAAAGTCATACATATTAAATGGCTTGTTCTGCGCATCCGGCACGATATCCCGCAACGGTCGATCACTCGCGGGAGGCGCAGCCTCGGCATCTTCTGGCTTCTCCAGATAATTCTGCGGCATATAGCGAAAATAATTGCGGGCAAAACGAATGGCATCTTCTTCATCCTCAGCCAGGTAGTCACCCAGACCAGAGACCGTGCAGTGCATGCGTGCTCCACCCATCTCTTCGAGCGTCACCTTCTCGCGTATCACCATCTCGGCCATACGCGGCGACCCTAGAAAGGCACTGGCATTGCCCTCAACCATAATAGCGATATCTGCAAAAGCAGGCGTATAGGCCGCTCCGGCAGGCGATGGACCAAACATCAGCGCAACTTGTGGCACCACACCCGACATCTTAATCTGGTTATAAAAAGTGCGCCCACCATGATTGCGCCCAGGAAAGAGCCGTACCTGGTCAGTAATGCGTGCCCCCGCCGAATCAATCAGATACACCATCGGTATACGCATCTGCATCGCCATCTCCTGGATACGCAGATTCTTTTGTACCGACTTCTCGCCCGCCGCCCCCGCCTTCACCGTCGAATCCGAAGCACTAAAGGCTACAGGTCGCCCATGCATGCGCCCTACCCCAGTAATAACCGCGTCAGCCGGTAACTCCGCGTTCTGACACTCGGCAAACATACCATCCTCGAACTCTATCTTCCCATCATCAAGCAACAGTTTAAGCCGATCACGCGCAAACAGTTTGTGCTGCTCCGCGTTGCGCTTATGATATTTCTCCACCCCACCCCTCTGAATACGCTCCATCTGCTCCGCTAACTGTTCATCTTTACTCGTCATACCGTCAATCTCTTTTCCTTCTCAGCTGCCGTTCTATAACATGCCGCAAATCCATCATATTAGTAGAGTTCAGTGTATCACAATCACTTCTCCGCTACCCACCAACCAACCGTAGGGGCCGATTTATCGGCCCGTCCCGTCTGCCGAGAAATCGGCCCCTACACATCATTCATACACCTTTTGCAAAACAATGAACCGTTCCCCAGCGCGAAAAGAACACTTGACAATCACCAATCATCGCATTAGAATAGGTCTAGTAGACCTATTCAATAGACCTGTTTACACAACCAGTCTGGAAAACAGGCTACCATAGGCAGTAAGCCAGCAAGGTATCAAAAAGAAATGTACGAGCTAATCATCCTTTCCCTTTTGATGTACGGCCCTTTGCACGGATACCTGATCGCGAAAATCACCAACGACATGATCGGCCCATGGGCAAAAGTCAGCAATGGGACCATGTATCCGCTCCTGGCAAGATTGGAAAAAGAGGGACTCATTCAAGCCTCGACTGAAGGCAATGAACAACAGCACGGTGATCGCCGCTTGCGCTCCTTTATGATTACAGACAGTGGACAGAAGCGTTTCCACCAATTGATGATGGACACGACATCCAATCCCGGCGAATATCAAAGGTTTTTTCGTTTTAAAGTTCCACACCTGGCACTTGTAAAGCCAGTGGAGCGGCTTCACCTGCTCGATCACTACATCAACTATTGTCAAACGCATATCCTCTACACAAAAAGCGAGGCAGAGGATATTGTGCAAGAAACATCCGCTCACAAGTACTATATGTCTCCTATCAGACTTAAAGCCACCTTGGACCTTATTGAGCACATGGCGAACCAGTGGCAAGCAGAATTAGATTGGACAAAACAACTGCGCGAGAAAGAAATCGCTCGCGGCATAACGGCAGAAAAGTCAGTCTAACAGCCTTTTGTTCAACAAAGCATACTGTAAAGGAATGTATCATGGCTAATGCAACTCCTACTCCGGCCCAACAGCCGCAGACTCCCCAGGGGAATGGTCGGCGTATACACGGCTTCGCGCTTGGCAGCGTCCTGGCCGCGTTGATGCTCACCCTCTTATTAGAGGCACTCGACCAAACCATCGTCGGCACCGCACTACCCAAGATTGTCGGCGAACTGCAAGGTTTTGACCGCTATACCTGGGTCGTCACCGCCTATCTCCTGGCCTCGACGACGATGATCCCCATCATCGGCAAGCTCTCAGACCAGTTTGGCCGTAAATGGTTCTTTGTGGCCGGAGTCATCATCTTCCTGCTCGGTTCCGCCCTATCAGGAGTCGCGCAGACAATGGATCAGCTTATCGCCTTCCGCGCCATCCAGGGACTAGGAGCTGGCACGGGTATCGCCCTCGTCTTTACCGTCGTTGGTGACATCTTCCCACCGGCAGAACGCGCCCGCTGGCAAGGCATCTTCGCCGCGGTATACGGCTTTTCCAGCGTCGTTGGTCCCACCATCGGCGGCTGGCTCACCGATCACGGCCCCCTATTGGGTAATCTGGTCACTGACGCCACCCGTTGGCGTTGGGTCTTCTACATCAATCTTCCATTAGGCATCATCGCCTTGGTCGTCTTGCTGATCTACCTTCCAACCAACATTTCCATGCGCAGCAACGAATTTACAGGCTTAACCGCCGCACGTCGCATTGACTTTCTTGGTGCTTTCCTGGCATCGAGCGCGACCATCTGTCTGCTCCTCGGCCTTACCTGGGGCGGTAATCAGACCTACGACTGGACATCCCCACAGGTCATTATTGTCCTGGTCGCTGCCGCTATTCTCTACGTCGCCTTCTTTATCGCCGAGCGTTTCGCCAGAGAGCCAATCTTGCCTCTGGACCTCTTCCGTAACCAGGTCTTTGCCGCCGACTCACTGCTTGCACTATCAACTGGCATGGTGTTGCTCTCGCTGGTCATCTACCTGCCGCTTTTCCTGCAAGGCGTGCTCGGTGAGTCCGCGACCAATTCCGGCGAAGTTATCACCCCGCTCACCATCAGCCTGGTCGTCGGTTCGGCCATCTCAGGGATTATCATCGGCAAATTCCAACGCTACCAATTGATCACCATCCTGGGCTCACTTGTCCTGACCGTCGGCGTCTTTCTCATGACCCTCTGGACATCCTCGACAAGTCTGCTTACAGCCACGACCAATATGGTCGTCGCGGGTGTTGGCCTGGGCATCTTCTTCTCCGTCGTGACCCTGGCCGTGCAAAATGCCCTTCCACGCACTCGCATGGGTACAGGCACCGGAGCAATTACCTACCTGCGTGCGCTTGGTCAAACATTAGGCGTTGCCATCGTCGGCACCGTCGTCAATAATACCATCGCCACCGACCTCGCCAACCGCCTACCCGCCAGTGCTGTCAAACAACTCACACCCGCGGGCTTGAAATTCGCCACCAACACACAGGTACTCATCAACCCCACCTATCGCGACACAGTCGTTCACACTGCCGAGGGCTTCGCGGTACGCAACGCCGTTGCTCAAGCCACCGCGAATGTCCCTCCTGGCCCAAATCACGACCAGACCGTCGCCGCCATCGCCCAAAGGGTCACAGCCCAGACCATTCAACAAACTCAACACCTGCTCAACCAGGTCTTTGATGCACTGCGCCTTTCGCTAGCCGTCGCCATTCAGCATAGCTTTGTCGCCGTACTCTTCTTCTGTGGAGCCGTCATCATCGCCTCCATCTTCCTAAAAGATGTGCCACTGGCCAAAAACTTCCGCGAAGAAACTAGTGCTACCACAGGGGATACGAACGAAGTCGATACATCGGCACCAATAGCGTAGTAGTTCGCCAATCTTTAAGTGATGGGTGGCAGCCAGTGCTACCACAAAGGTTCGCCCCTACTATACACGGATGAATCAGCTTAGCAGGCCCGTGTATAGTAGGGGCGGGGCTTGCCCCCGCCCTGGCACTCTCAGAGAAGCTCCCCGCAAAACTCTCTCACATAGCTCTGAAAGCTAACCAGAGCTTCAATGCATACCCAGCTTGTCCGCTTCAGTTCCTCGCGCCTCTTCTCCACAGCAGCGATGGCTTGTTCTGGCTGACCCGCCGCCAGTTCGTCCAGCACCGACAGGATCACATTGAAGTCGTAGCCAGCCTCTCTGAGCAGGACCACCACGCGCAGACGACGCATCTGGTGCTCGTCATAGAGGCGGTAGTGGCTACTCTGCTCGCGTAACGGGTGCAAAAGGCCCTGCTGTTCCCAGAAATGCAGGGCCGAGACGCGCACCCCCACTTGCTTGGCCGCCTCTCCCACCCGTAACCGTTGGGGACGGCGGGAACTTTCTTCAGGAGCGGGTTGCTCGGCCAATGCGTGCAGAGCGGAGAGCGTCTGCTCGCACTCTCGACGTTTGCTGGCAAGTTCGGCGTGGCGCGTGTCAATAGTCGCAAGCGCGGCCCCCAGGTCGCCCCGATGAAGTGCCTGCATGATCGTTGGCATCCGCTGCCAGCCATAGCCCCCAACCAGATTGCGGGCGGTTTTGAGCGCGGCAAGATGCTGCTGCGTGTAAAGACGGTAGCCGCTCTTGCTCCGTGAAGCCGTTGGCAGCAGACCCAAGGCTTCATAGTTGCGCACCTGCTGAACGCTAATCCCCGCGTCCCTGGCCAGATCGATAGTACGCAAAGCGTTGCGAAGTGTCATGTGAAACTCCCAAGTTATTTTTAGAGACTTCTCTCAGATACACTTCTCTTTCTATCACATACAACAAGAACATTGCGCTGGATAGGACTCTGTCATGTCCATACGCACGCCCTATACCCTTTCTAACCCTCCAATCTTGCATCTGTGTTGTAGAGTAGAGGGTGTGCTCACTTTTCCGACCTGCTTATCTCGCACACCACACGAGAGCAAGGCAAGCATGAGCAGCAGCAGGAGATTTCTCATCAGATGAATACTAAAGTGAAAACAACGGAGGTTCGACCAATGACTCATCCCACCCCCATATATGCGACGCTCGACGACTGGATTGCGCACGAGGCGATTCCGTTCTCTGTCGCTTCGCCAAGTACTTTCAGCACCGCCATCGACAAGATGATTGCCTCACTCGGTGACTCGGTGGAATTGCTTGGCTTCGGAGAAGCTCTCCACGGCGGCGAGGACATTCTCATCCTACGCAACCGGCTCTTCCAGCACCTGGTGCGAGCCTATGGCTACAGTGCCATTGCCATCGAGAGTAGTTTCCCTCTAGCGCACGTCGTGAACGAGTACGTGGCCGGTCGCGGCCCAGCATCGTACGAGGCAGTGCAGGACACCGGATTTAGCCACCGCTTCGGTCGGCTCGACGCGAATCGCGAACTCGTGGAGTGGATGCGACACTACAATGCCGAACCTTCCCATCACGTCAAACTCCAGTTCTACGGCTTCGATAGTCCCACTGAAATGACCGGCACTGATAGCCCAAGCCATGTCCTGCATTTTGTTCTCGCTTACCTCGCCTCGATTGATAGTGCTAGCGGTCAAGAATATCGAAGCCGCATCGACTCACTTCTTGGCCAGGACTCCAATTGGGAAAACCCCGCTGCAATGATGGACCCGACAAAGTCGATAGGACTGTCACCAGCCGCAACTGCGCTGCGGATTGAGACGGAGGACCTCATTTCAGAACTACACGCCCGCCGTCCCGAATTAGTGGCGAAGAGCGACGAAAGCCGCTATTTGGAAGCTATGCAGTATGCTTCAGTGGCCCGGCAGTTACTGAACTATCATGCTGAGTTGGCGCGAGAGTCGAGCGAACGGCTTGTCAGACTTCTCGGTATGCGCGATGCGATGATGGCGGATAACCTGGCGTACGTGGTGTCCCGCGAACGTGGCCGAGGGAAAGTGTTGGCTTTCGCTCACAACAGCCATCTGCGGCGCGGAAAGGTACAATGGCAATTAGGCCCTGACCTACTGACATGGTGGCCGGTGGGAGCGCACCTCAATGAGATGTTCGGCTCGCGCTATGCCGTCATCGGTTCGGCAGTGGGCGCATCTCTTGCTAATGGCATCGGCCAGCCCGAAACCGGCACTCTTGAGAACCGCCTGACTGCCGCGCCGGGGCCAGCGCGGTTTATTCCAACTCACCAGGGTCAAGGGCTTCCAACCTCGGCAATCGCAGCACTACCGATTCGCTCCGGCAGCATGAAGAATACGACCTACTTCGCACTCACTCCTCAAAGCTTCTCCGATTTCGACTGGCTGGCTGTCCTCGATTCAACGGCATACAGCCGTGGTGGGCCGTCGCTGGAAGGTTTGGGCGCAAGTTCCAAGGAGTCATAACGTCAAGCTTTTACTACAGCGTCCTTCTTGCGGCTAGAGTGCCTGCGAGCTTTGGCCTGGTTGCCACACGTCTGCATATCACACCAGCGACGGCTATGATTCTTACTGGTATCGAGAAACAGCCATTTACAATCCTCAGCTACGCAGGCTCGCACATCGTGCAATTTTTCGGATGTCAAAAGATCAGCCGCCGAACGCGTCACCGGCCAGAGTATGCGCTCAAATGCCTGTTCATTCGTCGCCCAGTCCCATCTAAAAGCACCACCATCAGCAACGAGACACGCGTGAGACATGGCTTCAGCAAGCCTCTCGTTTAAGAGAGCCAGGCCAGCTTGCTCCGGCGAAGAGCCTTCCGAGAGAGCATAAAACACCCGGTAGATCGTCTCGCGCAACTCAAGAGCGCGTTCTTGAGCTGCTGATGCTTCCTCTGGATGGTTTACAGCACTTTGTTCTAGACCTCTAGGTAAACTGCGGTTATGCCTCGATCTCCATTCTGAGTAATGCTGATGCTAACGATTTCCCCAGCGCATCACTCCGCAACGAGCGTGACGCTCCACCATTTAACGCGCCGTGCAACACAAACTTGAGTGCCAACACATTCGGCACCTCAAACCGCTCGACCTTCCCCATAATAATACCGGCAAAGTGTGCTCGCACACGCTCCACCGTCACCTCCCGCTCCAACACCTCATACGTCACCTTATCAGGCGCGAAGAGACTGATATCGGCCTTATCACCTTTATCACCAGAACGCGCATGAGCAAGCTGCACCAACTGTTTTTTCATTCTACGCTTCCTCCACACTCACCCGTACATACTCTTCGATAATCCCACGCGGTGCCAGCGTCGGCCAGATACCAAGTAACCCACGCGGCTCCATCATACCACCAGCACCACCAATAAATGGTGGGCCACTCAAAGCTAGCGGCGGGAACAAGCGTCCCAACTTTGCCGCCTCCCTTTTATCCGCACAACGCACAGCAATGCGCAAATAGACCTCGTTCAAAGCATCCACATGGGTCGGGTCAGCCAAAGACCCATGAATAGAATTATAGCCAATGTACTCAATTATGGTCTCCTCGGCCCGTAGCCCAATCTCACTCATCTGCTGTTGAATGATCGCTGCTGCTGCTTGTGCCTTCGCCATGGCATCCGGCCAGGCGTAGCCAAGCATCGCCTGTCCCATCACCCCATCCTCGTAGCCCGCGACAATCTTCAACATCTCAGGAGCTGGGTCGCCGGTCGCTCCAGTCACGCGCACCTCGTCCAAACCAACCTCTTCCATGCGCAAGGTCGTCATATCTACATCGACATCCGGCGTCATATAGTGTCCTGGATCATGCACCTCGTAAAGCAATTGCTCACGCAGCGTATCAAAACTAACTCGCCCACCCGTGTTCGGTGCCTTCGTAATCAGCGCGTCCCCATTCTCCCACACCTCGGCAATCGGATATCCAATATGTGCCAGGTCAGGAATTGAACGCCAATCGCCACCAAAGTTGCCGCCTGTTGCCTGCCCACTGCACTCCAACAGATGTCCCACCACCATCCCTTGCGCCAATTTATCCCATTCATCCCACTTCCAGCCCAGTTCATACACCATCGGTGCCAGGAACAGCGCGGCGTCCGCTACCCGTCCCGTCAGCACAATATCCGCTCCCGCCTCCAACGCCTCAACCAATGGCCTCGCCCCCAGATACGCGCTGGCAAAAACAATGCGCTCACGCACGGTCGCAATATCCTCTCCCGTATCCATGTGAGCCAGCGCAACCCCTACCTCCCGCAATTCATCCAGGCGTTCTTGCACGGCATCACCCAACACTACCCCAACGTTGAGCTTCAAACCAAACTTTCGTAACGCGCTCAGTAACACCTCTCGTGCCGCCAATGGATTCAACCCACCCGCGTTCAAAATGAATTTGATCCCGCGTGGCACGGCTATAGGAAGCACATCGGCCAGCATAGGTACCAGGTCACGTGTATAACCCAGCTTGGGGTCGCGCTGCCGATCCTTCTGCAAAATAGCCAGCGTCAGTTCAGCTAGATGATCCGAAGCAACATATTGCACATTACCGCGCTCAATACTTGCCTTGATCGGTCGCCACGAATCTCCATAAAAGCCCAGGCCACCAGCGATACGCACAGATTTCATCAGCACCTACCTCATCCCAAACAGTTCTCGTGCGATCAACAACTGGCGAATCTCATTCGTGCCGGCCCCAATCTCTCCCAACTTGGCGTTACGCCACATCCGTTCCACCTCGAAATCGGTCAGATAGCCCCAACCACCATGAATCTGCAACGCCTCGTCAGCCGCTCGCATCGACGCCCGTGCCGTAAACAGCAGCGCGGCTGCCGCCTCTTTGCTTACGCGCTTCCCCTGCTGGGCCAGCCACATACAGCGATGTGCCATCAAACGCGCCGCCTCCAGATCGGTATACATATCGGCAATCTTGGCCTGGATAAGCTGGAAATTAGCGATAGGTTGCCCAAACTGCTCGCGCTCTTTGGCATACTTCATCGACACTTCCAATGCTGCCTCTAACCCGCCGATAGCACTGACCGCGAAAAAAGCCCGTTCCAAATCCAATCCACTCATCACCACCCGAAATCCCTCGTTGACCTTGCCTAACACATTCTCTTCTGGCACAAAAGCATCCTCAAAGACCAGTTCTCCCGTGGGCGAACCGCGCATGCCCAATTTCTCCAACTTCCGCGCCACATAATAACCCGGCGTCTTCGTCTCAAAGATAAAGGCCGTAATGCCTCGACTGCCAGCCTCCGGTTTCGTCTTGGCATATACTATCAGCAGATCAGCAATCGGCCCATTCGTAATAAACATCTTCGTACCATTCAGCAGATAACCGCCATCTGTCGGTCGCGCCGTCATCTGGATACCCATGGCATCCGAACCCGCGTTCGGCTCGGTCAGCCCCAACCCGCCAATCAAATCGGCACTCGCCAGCCCCGGCAAATACTTCTGCTTCTGTTGTTCAGTCCCATTGCGCAGAATATTATGCGCACACAAATTGAGATGCGCCCCAAACGACATCGCAATCGCCCCATTGGCTCGCCCAATCCCACGCGCAACCAGTGCCGCCATCAAGAAATCGCCATCACTACCGCCATACTCCTCTGGAATAGCGATACCCGTATAGCCCTGGTCCGCCAGCCGTTTCCACATCCAGCGCGGGAAATCGTCAGTCCGCTCAATCTCAGCATTATGTGGCCGAATTTCATCACGCGCAAAAGCAAAAGCACTGTCATACGCGAGTTGATGCTCTTCCGAAAGTTCAAAGTCCATACAGATATCCAATCCTTTCTGGTATTGCAAACTATTGCAAGCACTGTTTAAAAAGGGGACATGTTCTTGCATCACAAGTAGTGTACTTCGTTGGAGACAGAGATTACAAGAGGGTAGTTGAGCAACTACCGTTCCATTTAGTGATATACTATCCTCAACTAAACTTCTCAATTGTCACCTCACATTAGGAAGCAGGCAGAGATATGCTAAACACAGCCTCTTTGAACGCGCTAGACCATGCTACCTTTTCCCCGCAATTCATCCGACCCCTCTACGACTCGTACTGCTTTGCCAACATTCCCCTCTCCATCCAATTTCTTCTCACCGGTGAAGGCACCCCTGCCTTACCCCTTGACGTTTTCGGCAATCTGCCCACTCGTTATGATAAAGTTATCCTCTTTTTCGTTGATGCCTTTGGCTGGCGATTTTTTGAACGCTACGCCCAGCACTATCCCTTTCTCAAAACCTTCCTCGACCATGGCGTCGTCTCCAAATTGACCTCACAATTCCCCTCGACTACCGCCGCCCATTCCACTTGTATTCATACCGGCCTGAACGTTGGGCAGAGCGGCGTCTACGAGTGGAACTACTACGAACCCCTGGTCGATGATATCATCTCGCCTTTGCTCTTCTCCTATGCCGACGACAAGTTTGCTCGCGACACCCTCGCCAAGACTACTATTCCTTCCGCGCAATTCTATCCCCCACAATCGCTCTATCAAACCCTGAAAGCCAAAGGCATTGTCTCCTATATCTTCCAGTCTCAAGCCTACACGCCCTCGACCTTCTCGAACGCTGTATTTCAGGGTAGCCATGTTGTTTCCTTCCAGAGCCTGAGCGACGCCCTTACTCGCCTGGCAGATATCGTCACCGCCCACAAAGCCCCACCCTACTATTATTTTTTCTACTTTGATCGCATCGACGCCATCTGCCACCACTACGGGCCAAACTCACCACAATTTGAACGCGAAGTGGACAGCTTCTTGACAGCAATGGACCAGCTCTTCAATCAAAAGCTGCGCGGAAAAATCGACAACACGCTCCTCCTCGTCACCGCCGATCATGGACAGGTCGAAGTCGAGCCTAATACTACCATCTACCTCAATAAACTCATCCCTGGCATTGAACGCTACCTGAAAACCAACCGCCAAGGCAAATTGCTGGTACCCGCAGGCTCCGCACGCGATATGTTCTTACATGTCAAAGAAGAATTGCTCGCCGAAGCAGTGGAACTCTTGCAAAAATATCTGGTAGGCCGCGCCGCAGTCTACCCAACCGCCGACCTGATAGCGCAACATTTTTTTGGTACTCAACCGCCATCACCAGCGTTTCTCAATCGCGTAGGCAACGTCGTCATCTTGCCCTACTCCAATGAAACCGTCTGGTGGTATCAAGAAGGCGTCTATGAGATGCGTTTTCACGGCCATCACGGTGGCCTCACCCGCGCCGAAATGGAGATCCCATTGATGGCCTTATCACTATAGAACCTCCATCCATTCTGCATAAACCACAGGAAACCATTCATGACCTTATCGGCACCAGAAATTCAACCTGATATACCTGGAGAGGAGGGCTTACATGGCCACCCTCTCCACATCGTCGGTATCACGTTGGCAACTTGCCTCATCTTCTGTATCTTCGCGCTCAGCGACAGTGGTTGGGGGCCGATTCTCGCCCCGCTCTCCACACAATTGCATATTCCTCTCGCCACCGCAGGACTCCTCTACGTCCTCTGGACAGCAGGCTATCTACCCGGCGTACTCATCGGCGGCACCCTGCTTGATAGATATGGGCCACGCCGCGTCCTCTTTGGAGCGGCCATCGCCATCTTTATTGGCATACTCTCGGTCTGTCTTGGCATCTTCCTACCCCACGTCTTCTCCTTGGGCTTATTGTTCCTTCTATTAGGACTGGCTGGTATCGGCGGCGGTATCATTGACGCCACCTCGAACGGACTGATCAGCGCGATTTTCGCGGAGAAGCGCGGCAGCGCATTGAACCTCTTCAACCTGCTCTATCCCTTCAGCGGAGTCGTGATCGCCCTTATCGACGCCTGGCTCTTGACCGTTTTTTCCAATAACCCCTTGCCGCCATTCCTCTTTACCCTCTGCTTTATCGTTGCCTCTATGTTCTCATTGCTCGCTATACCGCGGAACTATCGGCTCATCCACCACACCAATCCCCAGCATATGCAAGCAAAGCCAGCACAAAGCGGTCAACCATCCTTTTTCGTACTATTAGCTCCCGTCATCGTCGTAATGATGCTCACGAGCGGCACCAACTCTGCCCTCCGCACCTGGGCCGCGGCCTACCTGCACGTCGTCTTTGCACAAACACCTGGCATCGCAGCCGCTCTCAGTAGTATCACCTTGACCTTTTCCATGCTCAGTCGCCTTGTCGTGGCCTGGTTCATCCTGCGCCTTGGTCCATGGCGCATCGCTATGATCTGCATCCTCATCGCATTGCTAGGTTTCGCCTTATTACTATTTAGTCCCAATGCGCTTACTGCCACCTTTGCCATCGCGCTTGCCACCATCGGCCTCTCTCCTCTCTTCGCCACCTGCATCACCATTGGCTGTGAGCGCGTCCCCGACTCCCCTGGCAGAGTTTCTGGTATCCTCCTCTTCGCCAGTGGCTGTTGTAGCGTCCTCTTTAACTGGCTCTTCGGCTTCTTACTCAACACGATTGGCTCAAATTGGGCCATTCTCTTCTTCCTCACAGTCGTCATCATCGGTGGACTGGCTGCGTTACGCTTGCGTCCACACCACCAACCTGCATAGCAGCAACAGCGCAATTGACCGCACGCTCTATGTATATTCTCCCACTTGGGCTATACCTCTTTAAGAGTGTTCGCTACACGAGTATAATTTACTCACAGAAAGAAAGGACACCAACGCATTTGGAGCTTGTGGAACCGCATATCCTACCTCTTCGAGACCTCGTCCTTGGTGGCGAGGTCTTGCGCCAGTTGTGGCAACAGGCAGTAACCACGTTAAAATCGTTACAGTCGCCATTAGGCGTCACTGCCAGTGGCCCAGAAGATCAATTTCACGCCATCTTTGGCCGTGATTCCCTCTGGACAGTGTTATTGGCCTTAGAGGCTGGCCGTCTCCTGCAAACCAAAAAACAAGACACTGAAGGCATAAACACATCCTCTTACCTCGACTGGCTGCATGACCTGTCAGCCTCCGTCTTACGTGGGCTTGCACAGCTACAAGGCAAAACCGTCAACGATTTCAATGAAGAGCAGCCCGGTCGCATTCTCCACGAATATTGGAACCCCGTACCGGAGCGCATGGTTGCCACACGCTGGCCCGTCATGGTCAATGGCTGCTACTACGGCTCCTTTGATGCAACCTTCCTCTATATCATTACTATGTCACAGGTCGATGCCTTCTTTGACGACAAAGCTCTTCTGGATGAACTCTGGCCCAATATCGATGCCGCGTTCCAATGGATGCTCGACTGGTCAGACATAGATCAGGATGGCTTAGTTGAATACAAGCGACGCAACCCGGAGGGCATCGGCCTGGAAAATCAAGTCTGGAAAGATAGTGGCGAATCCATTCAAATACGTCACCATCCTGTGCAGCACCCTATCGCCTGGGTTGAAGTGCAAGGCTACGCTTGGGCCGCCTACTCCGCCTATGCTGAGCTAGCAAAAAAACGCCAGACCCTCACCCTTGCCCTACACACAGAGCTTCAGCAGCGCATGGACGGCCTCCTCACAGGACTACAACGCTTCTGGCTCGACGATGAGCACTGTCCCGCTATCGCACTTGACGGCAACAAGCAACCTATTCCAGTTGTCGCCAGCAACGCCGGACATCTGCTCTGGTCCACTTGTCTTGAGCAGACACGAGCCTGGCAACTCCGCGAACGCTTATTACAACCCGATATTCTCACGCCGTGGGGGTTACGCACCCTTTCTGAAAAAGCCTACTACTACAACCCGCTCGTCTATCATTGCGGCGGTATCTGGCCCTTCGACAATGCCGTAGTCACCCTCGGTCTACAAAAATATGGTTTTGACGCAGATGCGCATACTATTGCGGAATCTGTCCTACAAGCAATTCTTGCCTTCGAGAAACCAGTAGAACTTTACACCGTCCAGCCTTCACGCTGGATACGTTCGCATCGCATCGAGCAAGAATGGTTTCTGGCCGATTACTTCTACGCCTGTAGCGTCCAGACATGGACGGCAGCGGCCATACTCTACTTCACAGCCATGCTTATCAATTCGAGCGTAAGACCCCTGGCTTCAGCCATGGGGATACAAGCGAGTCCTTTCGGGGCGTGATGGGTATGGCTTGACATGTATGCATGAAGGTGCTACAATGTATGCATGAGCAACGAAG